>JAPOQT010000199.1 GCA_026710525.1 Pseudomonadota bacterium | reverse complement strand
TCTCAGGTCATAAAACCCAACTCATTCTTTATGCTTATGCGACAGGACAACATAACACCGCTTTAGCCTACTGGTCTTTTGAAGAGTGCCGCATCCAGTGGATTTATATTCCTGAGCATGTTCAAAATAGGTGGATGACACAAGGTAATGCTCAGAGTCAGATCAAACCATTAATAACAAGTGCCGAAGAGCTCTCGAATTTAATCACAAGGTGTTTAACTCAATTTGCCGACTGGCGAAAATTCATCAACACCCAGAAACAGTTTCCAGCAACACCTAGTCTTAGCGGATGTGCGTATTGCGAATACGACGGAGTGTGTCGCAAAGATGATCCCACAGCTACCCGCAAGTCAAACATATCTAATTAAGATGGCCAGTACGAAGAGAGTGAATGAGGTCATCACAACCACCAATAAATTTGTCTTGCATAAAAATCATGGGAACCGTGGGGTAATCATTTTGTGACTCAGCTATTTTTGCTCGCAAATCTGGATTATCGGTGACATCAACGACTTCAAAAGGAATATTAAACTGTTCCAGGAGAGAAATAGCTTTATCACAGAAAGGACATGGTATCTTAATGTAGATACGCGCTTTATCAAATCCTCTCTTAGCCCGCTCTTCTAAAGAAAATTGGGAAAAATCAGCAAAATCATCTTCATTTGTTTTAGAAAAACGAGGAATTTCACAGTAGTCAGGCATATGAGATCTCCTTGTGGTGAGCACTATCTAATCATTAACATAACTCTCAAAGTTGATGTATTCATACACCAACTGACTAAAATAAATCTTAACAACCTAAAGTATCCTGCTGTTCTGACTTTTACCCTCGTTATCATAACCATCTATGATAGTTATATTCAAAGTACCAGACAAAAGACTGTGGTCATGGCAGGTACTATTAGGACGCATCCGTCTAGATCGTAGCATTATCCATACAAATAAACAATAATAAGCATGCTGCTCACCGTTTGTCGGCTATCTCACCTCGATTTGGTTTGTTTTGGTCATACAGTAAAAAACTTAAGCTCAGCTTTTCATGAGATACGCCCACAACATTACAATTTCTGTGCGCCGTGGAAAAGCACGTTGTCCTAGCGGTGCAACCTCCACCTAATATTGATATTTCCATTAGTAGCAATTGAATCGTGAGTGAACACTAAGTCTCAAAAGGAACCTTTACTTGCTTTGGGCGTGTTCTTTGGTTCTGCCAACTCCCGTAGAGTTAGGAGAAGGTTACCAGGAAATAGCTAGCAAACGTCATAAGCACTATCTCCAGTCACCGGGGTATTGGTGCCAGCAAGAATAGGGAGGCTCTTTGGATGGTTATTAGCGAGCAGGGAGTGGCAACAAAGATTCTATCGAGTATCAAGCGAACGTTGAAAATTATATAAATATTTGATTTTACAAAGGAAAAATGTGAGCTGTTTTGACTCGCTACATAGATAGCTCACTTTAAGGTGATAATTCTTATCCATCATAGCTCATTAACAAAGTCTCTTAAATATGACAGCTACTCGGTTTTATTCTCAAATAAATATTGATTTGATTCGATAACTAAAGTACACTCGTCAAGAACCTAAGAGTTGCCCTCACACATGAGAGACACTCTTTATAGTAGGCATGATGCTAGATCTAGATGAATATAACGATATTGAACGACTAAACATATAGGATAAATAACATGAGTGAAGCACAAGATCTTCGTTACCTTGATAGTAGAATAGACGATTTGCGTGATGATCTTAACAAGATAACAAAAACCCTGCATGGTGTTGTCATAGCCCTGCGTGATAGCAATGAACGAGCTGTGGCTAGATGGGACGAAACAGATAGAAATCTCCAGCAACTACTGGAACAGCATGCCAGAGATAAGGTAGAAGCAGATAAAAATTACCAACAACTATTAGAACAGCATGCAAAAGATAAGGCAGAAGCGGATAAAAATTACCAACAATTATTGGAACAGATTGCCAAAGACAAAGCAGAAGCAGATAAAAATCTCCAACAACTGAAGGAAGAAAATGAAAGAAACAAAGCAGAAGCAGAAAAAAGTTACCAACAACTACTGGAACAGATTGCCAAAGACAAAGCAGAAAATGATAAAAATATCATAACATACCAGCAAACTATGAAAAAGAATTTCGATAAGGCACAAGCCGAGAGTGGCAGAGTGTGGGGACACATGCTAGAAAACATCGTGATTGATGGATTACCAGTTTTGTTCAGTGTATTCGAATTGGACTTTACATCACTGGCCCGTAATCTCCGATATTTGGATCAAAATAAAAAGCCCATCTGTGAATATGATTTTGTCATACCATATGATAGCAAGGCTACTGTCAGCCCTCGTTATCTTGTCGGTGAAATTAAATCAAATCTGACCTCAAATAACATTGATGACTTTATCAAAAAATTACACCTTTTCAATAAAGCGATAGACTCCCGACAGCCTATTGAGGTTATTGGTGTTATGGTCTACTCTCGAACAGATGACCGACTATCACAAAAAGAGAAAAAAGCTCTTCTTGTAGGCGAGCAGAAAGCACAACTCGATAAGAGGATAAAGCAAGCTGAGGACGCTGGGCTTATTGTCATCAGTGCCTTTGGTAGTGATTCTTTCTCATTATCTAAATGTATGAATAAATTTGACTTTCAACCAAAAATTTTTCAACTGCCGGAAGGCACTGATGATACAAAAAAATA
>JAPOQT010000198.1 GCA_026710525.1 Pseudomonadota bacterium | reverse complement strand
GTTTTGGTTCAATATTTCGTGTAATAATTTGAAAGCAACTGATTTATCATCATAAATGCCAGGGAGAAGATTTTTCAATATCATACTCACAGTGTCACCAGAAGTGCCAGGTGCGTCATCAGAGAACTTGACAACAAAAGAACGAGATGAATGGGTTGGCTTTGGGATCTTTGTCATTTTGGTAAACCAGCGAGGAAGGGGAGCAAAACTTGCGTTGAGTTTGGTTACCATGACTTTTGGTTTAACTGAAGAGATGCTAGATAACATCATACGCGAAGCATTCATGATTTTTTGATATGTGGTCTTAACCTTATCGAGAGTGGTCATATCGAGGGACTTGAGGAGGTGGACATCAGTGGTAAACCATGGATGGTCATGATTGTAAAATATGGTATTGAGTGCATTATTGGCAATCAAATCAGGATCGGAGAGGCATGTTTTTTTCGCAGAGATCCTCGCATTCTTCATGGCCACTTGATAATCAGCTTGATCAAATGACGGCTCTTTTATGACGGAAGCCAAAACACTTAAACCCTCCTGAAGATACTGATTATCGACGGTGAGAAAGCAAGAGACAGAGGAATAAGTTGTGCCGCACATAAAGCTTGGTGAGCATGATAAACGAATAGAATATTTCTCTAAGAAGTTTTCAATCTTGCCTCTCGGATAAGACTTGGTTCCTTTAGTTAAAAGTTCAGCAATCAAATAAGGAATCACTCGCTCAGATTTTTTCAGTTCGCTAGCATTTAATCTAATCATAAAGCTTAAATAGGTCATATCAGACGTTGATGTCTTTTGAAAATAAGGGACATCGCTACTTAAACTATGTGATGACAAGCTGTCTTTAAAATCATCGACAAATGACTGAGGAACAAGCTTTTTCTTAGTTTTGCCTTGTTCACTAGTCGAAGAAGCACTCATACCCTCGGATGCAGCGTACCCATGACTCACAGTGATAAATATCATGAGTAACGCAGCAGTGAATGTCGCGTAGAATTTTTGTTTACTTGAGTTCATGGTCATCCCTCACAATCATATTATAGATGTAGATATTAGTTTACGGTGATCACATTCATAGTTAAGAAGATGGCTCGATATAGGGAAGAATATTTTTTTGATAGAATTCATCTCCATTAAGGCTAATGTTTAGTTTCTTGGCGTCTTTATCATTATACCGAACAGAGATAAAGTGTTTTTTATCCAGGAGATACTTGGAAATATATTCACGAACGTCCTTTAAGGTAACGCTTTCAACATCTTTCAACAATTGACGCGAGTAATCAGGACCAACAATCATAGCCATATAAGCTAAGAATCCACCGTATGATTCAATGTTATCATGGGCAATTTTTGTATCTATGGTGTATGAACGTTTAACGTCCTCAAGATGCTCCTTGGCGAAATAATCAGGCTGAACCCATAGCTTCATTTCATTGTAGAAGTCAGTTAAGACTGTATCGACTTCGTCTGCTTTAACCGAGCTATAAAGAGCGACCAAGGGTAGGTAGAAGCGCCAATCGGCACTAATGCCTCCGGAGTACCATTTGCCATTCTGAATGAATCTCTTATAAAACTTACCTCCTTTATGGAGAACTAAGTTCTGAAGCATATAACCAATCACACAATCTTTGGTGTTGTCTTTAGAATGAGGTCCTTTGTAGGTAAGTCTTATTGTGGCGTTATTAGTGCGGGGATGAGAGAAGTTAAATCGCTCTGTTTTTTTAGGGAAGTTGGTGATTTGAGGCACAGAAGGAGGCTGCCAGCCTTCAGGATTCTGCCAGTCGCCAAAATATTTTTTGACAACCTCCAGCCCACTTTTATGAGTAATGTTACCAACTAAGACAATAGTGGTGTTTGCTGGTACTAAAAACTGAGATTTCATTTTCTTAATGAGCTCAGGTGTTGCTTCGAGAATTTTTCTTTTCGTGCTGCCGATGGCAGTAGCCGAGTAAAAAAGGTCGCCAGTTAGATATTTCATACTGGATAAGTAAGAGGCAAACATCTCACGATTTTGAAATCGGTTGTATTCATCAATAACGACTGTTTTTTCTTTCTCAAGTTCTTCTGGGTCAATATTTTTTGATTTCGCCATAGCCGCCATTAATTCGACGACAGGATCGGTGAAGGAGGTGAGAAAAGTGGCAAAATAATCAACATAATGGGAACTTGTGGTGCCATTCATAATCATCCCAAGCTCTTTCGTTTTTTTTCGAAATTCTGACGCAGTTGGAGTGAGTTCGTTCGCTTTAAAGTACATATGCTCCAGGAGATGGATGACACCATCTGTTTGTTTTGTCTGGGCGAACGATCCGGCATTAAACGTCACATTCATTCTCACAATGGGAGTAAGAGAAGATGGGGCTGTTAGCAGAGTGAGGTCGTTATCGAGTTTATGGACTTTGTATTCCAGAGCCCATCCAGAATGAGGGCTCATCATGAAAAACACGGTGACAGCTATACAATAGCGAAATAAATGGCGAAAACATTTGATCATAATGTATCCTTTGATTTATGTTTCTGAAGAGACACTGGACCCAGAGATAACTCTCCGACCACTTGGTTGTGAACCCACTGCGAAGTGGTAACGACTAAACTCATTACTGCCAATATAACAGAATAAAAAAAAATAAAAAGTATAATATTTAAGTTGGTGGAGCCGACGGGAGTCGAACCCGTGTCCGATATGGGTTATAGAAAAGGCTACTACATGCTTAGTTCTTGTAAAATTTTCAGGTTAGTTCACCCAAAGAACCAGCTTCCTAACCCTAAGTCTGAAAAAATTTCACTTTTTCTGTCTCAGACAGGAACAAAAAAAGCTAGCCCGAGGAAAATGACGAATCGTAGAAAGTCTTGGGCGCCCTTCTAGTCATCGGCTACCTGTTAATTAGGCAGCTAAAGCGTAATCGTTGCCGATTATAAGCGCACCGAAAAATTAAAGAGAGTACGGTGCCAACCTCTGCATGCTCCTTGACTTATAACAGCCAACCGTCGAAACCAAAAACGGCCCCACAAAAATGAAATATATCCTCCACTAGATATCCACACGGCACTGCCATCATCTTCTTTAAGCAGAAGACTAGCTTACCAAAAATTTAAAGATATTTCAAGTCGTTGTATGGCATCATGGTGATGGTTAATGATCTAGCCGCCATCTCCATGACCCTAAGAATCTTCTTGATTACTGTCATGAGCTAATGTGACCTGCAGAAAATTTGTGAATACATGATTAAGACTAAAAAATAGTACCCTCATCTAGTCGGTGTTTGAGCAGGGTTTTTAAGTTAGGTATTCTTGAGTTCTCAGATAATCGGATAAGACAAGGTAAGAAATTTGTTATGATGATCTGGTCAGCTTTTAGCAGATCATCATGGCTGATAGATTAATGTTAACCATTTTCTTTTAGTAGGTAAAATATATATTATGAAAGATAACAAACAAAACAAACAAGATGGTGAATGGAATTATTCCCGAGTAACGGAAGATATTCAAGCCTATTGGCGAGAACAGGATATTTTTGCTAAAACTCTTAGTCAAGTTGATGATAACGGTAAGGTTAAGCCAGAATATATCTTTTATGAAGGACCGCCTTCTGCGAATGGTAGCCCTGGTATTCATCATATGATGGCTCGAACCATTAAAGATGTTTTTTGTCGCTATAAGACTCTGCTTGGCTACCATGTGCCAAGAACTGCTGGCTGGGATGCCCACGGACTGCCAGTGGAATTAAGTGTGGAAAAAGAACTGGGTATTACGAAAGAAGATATTGGTCACACCGTTTCCGTGGCAACGTTTAATCAGAAATGTCGCGAGTCGGTTGGTCGTTATCTGAAGGAATGGGAGCTACTAACAGAAAAAATGGGTTATTGGGTTGACCTTGATCAAGCGTACATGACTTGTGCCCCAAAATATATGGAAACCCTTTGGTGGCTGATAGCCAAAATTCACCAACTGGGTTACCTTTACCAAGGATACTCCATCCAGCCTTATTCCCCTGTGGCTGGCACTGCCTTGAGCTCTCATGAACTCAATCAACCAGGTTGCTACCGACAGGTAAAAGATCTCAGTTGTGTCGTCCAGTTTCCTTTGTGTGATCAAGATAAAAAAGTGTTTACTGAGAGTTTGAGTCAGCACGGCGTAGATCAGTCACTTCCTATTTATTTTTTAGCTTGGACCACCACCCCTTGGACGCTACCGGCGAACTGTGCTTTATGTGTTCATGGTGATGTCAGTTACCAACTCATAGGAACTTGGCAAAAACACTCTGAACAACGTATTTTAGTTTTATTAGCCGAAGACTGCATCAGTTCATACTTCGGACAACAATCAACTGCTCAAGCAGATCACACCACCCCGATGATGATTTCGACTGAACAGTGGTTAGCTTCGTCTTTTCACGAGCAAGCTTCGGTGCTGGGCGCGCCTATCGCAACCTTCAAGGGGAAAGCTCTTCTTGGTTTATCATACATACCGCCTTTTACTCATGGTGAAGAATTATCTGGAAAATTTCACTCTGTGGTGGCTGATGATTTTGTCACTACCGATGACGGTACCGGCATTGTTCATTTGGCTCCTTGTTATGGCGCTGACGATTTAAGGGTCTGTACCAGAGAAGGTATTGGGGCCATCGATATTGTCACAGATGAAGGCTGTTATACCGATTGTGTGCCAGGCTACGAAGGCCGTTATATTAAACAAGTCTACAAGATCGCAAGATTTGCTCACAAAGATAAAGACTTAGATTGTGATAACACCTCCCTTGACGTGGATTTAGTGACTGATCTCAAAAAGCGAGGACTGTTATTTCGCAGTTTTAAAATCGAGCATAGTTACCCCCATTGCTGGCGGACTGACGCTCCTATATTTTACCGTCCAGTCAAATCATGGTTTATTCAAACTACTGCCATTAAGGAGAAGCTCTTGAGTTTTAATCAGCAGATTCATTGGTATCCCAAGAGCACGGGAACGGCTCGTTTTGCTGATTGGTTAGAAAATCTGGTTGACTGGAATCTCTCAAGAACGAGATATTGGGGCACTCCCTTGCCTATTTGGTCACGAGAAGGTTCAGATGAATACCTCGTTATTGGCTCCCTAAGTCAGTTGCAACAAGAAATTCAAAAGTCTGTTGAACTAGGATACATGAAGGATAATTTTCTCCGTGATTTTACTCCGGATAGTGACCAGTCCTACTCGACCCTTGATCTCCACAGAACCGTGCTTGATAAGATTATCCTCACTGATTCATTAGGCCAGCCACTCACTCGTGAAAATGATGTTATAGATGTGTGGTTTGATTCCGGGGCAATGCCCTATGCGACAGCTCATTATCCTTTTGCTGGTGGTGATGGCGAGCAGGAAAGAGAGCATCTGCGTTTTCCGGCTGATTTTATTGCTGAGGGTGTTGATCAAACCAGGGGATGGTTTTTTGCTCTCCATGTGATTGGGGTGATGTGCTTTGATTCTATTGCGTTTAAACATGTGGTTGCCAATGGATTAGTGCTGGATAAAGACGGACAAAAAATGTCTAAGCGACTTGGTAATACCATTGATCCATTTGATTTAATCAATCGTTTTGGTGCTGATATTGTTCGTTGGTATATGCTCGCGAATGCTAAGCCTTGGGAGAACCTAAAATTTGATATTAAGGGTCTCAAGGAGTGTCAGCAAAAGTTTTTTAACACCTTAACCCATACCTATCAATTTTTTGATTTATATGCGCGTCATGATAATTATCAAATCACAAACACAGCATATGTGGCAACATCGGGAGAGTCTTTAGGGTCTATTTTCGATCGTTGGCTTATTTCAGAACTCCACTCACTGATTAAGGGAGTGAAAGCTTCTCTTGATGTTTTTGATCCTACGACAGCAGCGAGATTGATGCAAAATTTTACTTTGGAAAAATTATCTAATTGGTATGTTCGTTGTAATCGACGCCGATTTTGGAAAAATGATCATGATTTAGATAAGGGCTCAGCGTATCAAAGTCTTTGGCAAGCCCTTTACACCATCAGTCATTTAATGGCTCCTCTAGCGCCCATGATGGCTGATCGTCTGTATTTGGATCTCATAGCCCATATGACTCAAGATAACAAAAAAGAGCTTAACCAGAAAGAGTCGGTGCATTTATCCCAGTTTCCTGAATATCAAAAGCCTCTCATCGATAGTGATCTTGAAGACAGAATGAATTTAGCTCGTCAGGTAACCTCTTTGATTTTGTCTCTCCGTGAAAAGGCAAAGATTCGAGTTCGACAACCTCTGAAATATGTCTATATTGTTGATTTTACTGGTTCTGATCAACAAGCATCGGTGTTAACCCGTTTACACACTCTCGTGTCCCTCATATGCACCGAAACCAATGTTAAAGAAGTGGTTAAAATCGATCCCTCAGATCCAGCTCTGAGTCGTCGTGTGAAACCTAATTTTTATAAATTAGGTAAGAGATTAGGTAAAAACATGTCTAGGGTTAAGCAGTTATTAACTGATTTGTCGAGTGATGAAGTGACGATGTTAGAGCGGGGAGAGGCATCACTCACCTTAAGGTTGTCTGAGGATGATCCTGAACAATCAGTCCAGATCTTCCCTGAAGATGTTATTGTTACTTATGACAGTCATGACAAACTCCTTATGGGGTCCCAGGGGGATTTGACGGTGGGTTTGAGTACAGAAATTGACGAACAGCTTGCCCATGAGGGGATGATCAGAGAGTTGGTTAACCGTATTCAGAATCAAAGAAAGGCCCTAGGACTTAAGATTACAGATAAAGTCACTGTGGTGATGAGTGATCACCCTAAGGTTGTTCAGGCCCTGAGTGCTGATAACAGACGAGAGTATTTAATGATGGAAACGTTAGCTACTCAGGTAGAGACGGTGACGGATCAAGAAATGCCTGAACTGAGTACAGAGCATCATTTTGATCGGATGAGTATCAAGCTGTGGGTGACCAAGACGGAGTTGTAATTCAGCATCTGCTAACATACATACCTTGACTTAGTCATCATAATAAGATACGATCGGGTAATACTGTGATTTGATCATTTAAGGTGAGCAGTATTTTGGTTAGATTTTTCATGATTTATTTGAAGGATATATATTATGGCAGTACCTAAGTTTCGGACCTCTCGGTCGAAAAAGAGGATGCGACGTTCTCATCATCATCTCAAGCCTACTCACTTTGCTTATCATCCCGAGGTCGATGCTCCCAAACCATTTCATACCCTGGGTGTGTCACCTCAAAATGATTACGACCCCACAACAGAGATTATCAAGAAGATAAAAGCTGCTTTTGGTAAAAACTAACAGGCTTTACGTAAGCTACTGAGAATGAAATTAGTCTATGATGCATCAAACAAAAGATAACGATGGAATTTGATGGTTGAGCAAGCACGTCTCAGTTTAGCCATGTTTCCGGGTCAGGGATCCCAAAAAGTTGGCATGGCTTGCCAACTACTTAAAGACTTTCCGCAAACAAGATATCTCTTTGAAGAGTCCGAAGACCT
>JAPOQT010000197.1 GCA_026710525.1 Pseudomonadota bacterium | reverse complement strand
TGCTAATGTCAGTTCTTGTAGTATCGCTTCCCCATGATCCGATGATTGACTATTTTCAACGCAGTAATCTAAAGTGGTGGCGATATTTGCGCGATGTAAGTTATTGATTTTCGGCAGGCTCTCTTTGAGAGAAAAACCACCATAAAAGTGTTTGAGCGTGTACCTAACAAGGGGTAAAGTGAAGAGGAATAAGGGTTTTAACCTAATAATAACAGGAATCAAAAATATCAGAATTTTATTGACTCTCGAGTAGAATAGCCAAAAAAATCTTCTTCGATGACGGAGTTCTTGATCTGTTAAGTGACTCATAAGATCACATTGGTCAAAAATATTCATATTTTATAGATAGTGTTGGAAAAAATGGTGGAGAAAATATATGATATCTTATGAAGTGACACCCTTACGAGTGGAGCAGTAGGCTGCTGGATAGTAGTTGCCAGAACAATCAAACAATATCTTTAAAGCTGACTCATCAGCGCAAAGCAGTATCACGTTTTTAGGACAACGAGAGGATAGTTCATGACAGACCCCAACACTCACTCAGTGCCAGCGCCATGGAACGAGCCCATGATCAATTATGTAGATTCTAGCCGACATGGTAAAAAATTAAAAGCAGAAATTACTCGTCAATACCAAACAGTGTTAGAGATTCCTTTGATGATTGGTGGTCAGTCAGTGCTATCATCCACGAAAGATATTACCTTGCCTCATAAGCACCAACATGTGTTTGCTCGTGCTCATTGTGCTACAGAGAATCACGTTAAAGCAGCCATATCCTCATGTCTTGAAGCCAGAAAATCTTGGGCAGCGCTGCCACAAAGTGAGCGGAGCGCTGTCTTCTTCGGGCTGCAGAAAGATTGGCTGGGGTAGATCGCTACAAGGTAGTGGCCGCCACCATGTTGTCTCAGAATAAAACAGCACCACAAGCAGAAGCAGATGCCGCTTGTGAAACCATTGATTTTTTGAGATATCAAGCCTACTTTGCCCAACAGATTCACGAGCTAGCTCCTCATACGTCAGCTCGAGGCGAATGGAATCATATGGAGGCTCGCCCCTTAGAGGGCTTTGTGTTTGCTGTGGCTCCTTTTAATTTTACAGCGATTTCTTTCAATTTAGCTGTGGCACCTGCTCTGATGGGTTGTACCGTGTTGTGGAAGCCGACTTTAGAGGCTTTACCAGCATCTTACGCTTGTTGGCAAATTTTACAGCAATGTGGGTTGCCGCCATCAGTGATAAATCTTGTGTCGGGTGATCCGCAAATGATAGGTAATATTGCCTTAAATCACCCTCAACTAAGCGGATTACATTTTACTGGCTCGACCCAAACATTTCGCCATTTATGGCAAGGAATAGGAAATCGTATTGCTACTTATGAAAATTACCCTCGCGTTGTTGGTGAGACGGGAGGGAAGGGATTTGTCTTTGTTCATGTTTCAGCTGATCCAGATCATGTGATATCTGCTCTAGTGCGAGGAGCTTTTGAGTACCAAGGACAAAAATGTTCTGCTGCCTCTCGTGCTTATATCCCTCATAGTTTGTGGCAAAAAATTAAAGAACCCTTGGTTTCACTGGTGTCATCTTTAGAGGTCGGCCATCCTGAGGAAGACAAGACCTTTGTGGCAGCTTTGATTAATCGCAAAGCTTGGCAGAAAGTGACTCGTTATATTGGGATAGCACGTAGTAATGATGACTACCAGGTACTTTGTGGTGGCGATAGTGATGATAGTCAGGGGTATTTTGTTGCACCGACGATTGTTCAGTCATCTCAACCTCAAAGCCAGCTGATGAGTGAAGAGATTTTTGGTCCTATCTTGACTGTGTATGTTTATCCTGATGGTCAGTTCCTTGAGACAGCAAAATTATGTGATCGCACCTCATCTTATGCTCTCACTGGTGCTATTATTGCTCGAGATCGTATAGCCATCAATCACTTATCTGCCGTATTAAAATACAGTGCCGGTAATTTGTATATTAATACCAAACCTACTGGAGCAGTCGTAGGTCAACAACCTTTTGGTGGTGGTCGTGCATCAGGCACTAATGATAAAGCCGGATCTCTATTACTTTTACAACGTTGGATAAGTTATCGTACCATCAAAGAAGTATTTGACCCTCAGGACCCTGAGTTGTTAAAAATAGCTGATACAGCCGTTTAAAATAGCACTGACATTATTGTGGACTTTAAATAGCAAAAAATAGCTAGGAACTTATTTTCGTGAAAAATGCGTTAACAGGTAGTCGTAGTGCTTGTGATAATCTTGTATTGTGATGAGTGCTGCCATCACATTTTTTAGTTATGCTATAGACCGATGTGAATAGAAGTCTGAACAATTTAGATGGTTCCACCCGCCACTTATAAAAGCTCTTCAAAAAATATTATTACCAATAATTTTGGTTGTTTTGATTTAAAACATGGCAGTTTCTGAGATGGTTTTTTCAGATTTGCCCAGGTCGTATTCTGTGAGGGTTTATATGAGTAAATGGTAATCACTCGTGGTAAGGGCTGCCAATCAGCTCTCATAGTAAGTAGTAAAAAACCTATTTATCTCTTAATTTATAAGAGATAAATCATGATATTTAGAAGAATTTTGATTCATATTAAATTTTTCTATTGATATAGTATTAAAAATATATATTATTTTATTCATATGGCTATCGTGTGGTTTACTTTGTTTAATTTATTTATTTACTCAGATAAGGATAATATTTTATGTTCCAAGCAAAAATGAGCAAAAAAGAAGTTCAGCAGATTGTGGATAATATTATGGAATTTCGACAAAAAATTGCTCCCTTTGATCTTTAATAGCGATAGCATTATCAAACATTTATTATTGTCATCATGGTTTATTGAAGCCCTGATTAGGAGAGCGTTGCTTCTTTCGCCGAAGTGTCGGAT
>JAPOQT010000196.1 GCA_026710525.1 Pseudomonadota bacterium | reverse complement strand
TGATGGATTCATCCATCTCATTACGCATTTGAGTACGCTTAATCCGACACTTCGGCGAAAGAAGCAACGCTCTCCTAATCAGGGCTTCAATAAACCATGGCAACAATAGTAAATGCTTTATGATGCTATCGCTATAAAGATCAAAGGGAGCAATTTTTTGTCGAAATTCCATAATATTACCCACAATCTGCTGAACTTCTTTTTTGCTCATGGTTTTTGAAAACATAAAGATATCATCCTTAGTATAAATAAAAAAATAAATAAATCGGACTACGTGATCGCCGTATGAAGAAAATAATATATATTTTTCATACTATATCAATAGAAAAATTGAAGATGAATCAAAATTTTTTAAAACCCAGGTGGAATCCCTTGTTTACCAAGGGATGCAAAGATGTATTGCTGTTCATCTTTTGTGGGTCATGATAAACACTGATTGGCAGACCTAACAAATAAATTCATGTCTTTTTCATTATACCGCTAAACTGTTTTTATGTTAGGAAGACCACGTGCTTGAGATTTATCATGAATCATAGAAGTGAAAAAAGATTAAGTATGATTTTTTCTTTTTCTTGATCCTAATAACTATCGGCTTAGCCACTATAGGATAATGTGGTGACGATCCACTCGTCAAAACTCACAGATGAATGGTCTATTTCAATACTACCATTATGGAAAATAAGAAAGAGTCCAAATTCTTCTTTTTAGGCTACTCGTTCTTAAATCTACTGAGCTTACCTGACAAAAATCTAATATTTATGTTAGCCATATTTTAAAGGTATTAGGAGATATAATATCTCACGCAAGGGCAAATAGGCGGTCAGCAGATTCACCTATTAGGTTTGGTGTTTGGCGTCGAGTTCAGATTTAATGGTAAAGAAAAAGAAGAGCTTAGTATTATCAGAGTAGTTTATCAAAAACTCCCTCGTAGCAAGTAAACCGATGTTCACTGAACACTCTTAGCCACAGATGGATATTCTCCTACTGCCAGCGCTGGTAGTTCTTGAATAATTTTCATTGTTTCACAAGCGAGGATAATCGCTCTCAGTAGCAGGTGGTAGCAGTACTTTGGATCTTCATCGTAGAGATGGGGATCTCTCGTAATTTGTGTTTTGTTATCTACTTTGGGCTGAGTCATATTCATTACCCATTCAACAGGAGCTCTATTTCCTATGCCGAGTGTATACTCATAGGCTTGCTGGGGTATGCCCGTTATTGTGATGTGAGCATTAAATTTGATAACACTGTTATCATTACCAACATGTTTTATTTTTTTACTCACCCGGTAGTATTCTTTGTCGCTGAGATTTCCTTGCTCTCCGGCTTCGATGTTCACGCGTTCTGGCAGCAAGCCAAGATCAAGGGATTCATAGTTCAAATGCAAGTCAGCGAGTTTTTTACCAGCTTCATAAAAAGCCATAAAATCACTCATACTGGCGACTTTAGGCACACGGGTGAGTTCTTTCAGTAGGTTGTGAGCAAACAGGCTGCGGTAATCTTTTGAGTGCAAGACTCCATAAATATAATAAAACACTTCCTCGGAGCTGACGGCTTTCTCGGAATAAGAAAAGTATTGCCTGGTCTCAGCATTTACCCCATCTTTTTTCTCACCTGCTTTGGTGTAGTAATACAAGGGAAACCAGCGAGCTTTTGGGATTAAATCAAGATCAGGAATTTGATCCACCATAAAACAAGAAAACCCAGCACGCGAGCCAATACCACTCACACCGAGTAGGATATTACTGTACTGGGGATCAGGAAATAAGAGAGGTAGCCTGTATCTACTCCAGTTGAGTTCTTTAGCAAAATAAAGATATCGTTTTGCAAAAGGCCGGTAGTGTACTATTCTCAACCCATTCTCATCAAAGGTTATCACCTGCTTATTTTTAAAATAACGAAGAAGATCCTGAGTCCATTTGATTTTTTGATTATCTTTGGTCACAAAATTCATCACCGATGTCACTTGCTCGCCACAAGCGAGAGCTTCCTCATATCTTGCCAGCTCAGAATGATAGGTGCCCAGCAAAGTTTTTATATTGTTCTTAAGTGCTTGTCTGGATGGATTAATACACCAGCGATCTCGA
>JAPOQT010000195.1 GCA_026710525.1 Pseudomonadota bacterium | reverse complement strand
TTAGTTTTATCGTTTGCTGACCTAAGTTCAGAGCTGAGAGAGAAATTAAATAAGTATGGGCAGCTGAGTCACCATCTGAATGGACGTAATCGATAAAACCTTCGTCAAGAGGCCATGCATTCACCCGTCCTTCAAGATCATCAACTTCAGGATGGGCATACCGAAACACCTCTGATTGTTGGTAATACATCCGTGCCGTGCGATATGCCGCTTTCACATCCGACAGGGTTTTTTCCGAAGGTGCCGCTAAAAATGAGATCACCTGTGAGCGGAGTAACTTTGCTGTTGTTGTGACGTCGTGGTAGTTAGCCCTGGCAATCTCAAGATAATGGTTTAAAAATTTCTGTAGTGCTTGCCCTTGCTTAGTATTCAGTTTGATCTGACTTGGCTCTTGACCAAGAGCAATCCCATGAAACAAACTGGCAAACATCAAAACACCGATAATGACAATATATCGTTGCCATAACAAAACCAACTGGTAACAGTGATAAAAATATCTCATGATAATTGAACCTTTTCTCAAATAAGAACTTAAAGTACTCGCCGCCCACAGAAAAACAATATAATTTAAATGAGAATCATTTGCAATAATAATTTTGACAGCAGACATTCTAAGATGAGAGCAATATGGGACGATGGTAACTGTGATAAAATAATGGCACAAGTGTCGATGTTTTGATTGAAAGCCGAGGTGCTACCACATGAAAGTCCTAGAGCGCGGTCTTGGTCTTAAGGCTATTATCATTATTTCCCTCGCTGCCATGTTGGGTCCTGGTATTTTTGTTTTACCTGGAGTCGCTGTGATGCAAGCAGGCTCACACCTATGGCTCGCTTATTTGTTTGCTCTTGTATGTGTGGTGCCAGCATCTCTCGCTATTGGCGAACTCGCAACAGCCATGCCTGCTTCCGGGGGGGTGTATGTTTACATCGAACGAACCTTCGGCCCTTTAATGGGAACACTAGCTGGTTTTGGCTTATGGTTAGCCCTGTTATTTAAATCAGCATTCTCCCTAACAGGCATTGGTGCTTATTTAGTTGTGATTATGGATGTTCCTACCAAAGAAACTGCCCTCATTCTCCTGGTTGGCATTCTCTTTTTGAATATGTTCGGCATGGGAAAAATGTCTGAGATTATTGGTGTGGTGGTGATGATTGCCACCGTGTCGTTATGTGTTCTTGTTACCTGGACATTTCTTGGTAGGTCATCTTCTCTGGCGCCGTCCACAGGTTCTGGATTAGATGATTTTTCAGGCATTATCATGGCTACCGCCACTGTGGTGGTGAGCTACGCCGGCGCTCTCAAAATAGGAGCTGTGGCTGGGGAGGTTAAAGATCCCGATCGTAATCTGCCTAGAGCTATTTTATATTCTCTCTTTATTGCGGCTTTTCTATACATCGCTGTGTCCCTTGCTTACGTTGAAACACCTTACTCACAATCAAGCAAAGATTTAGCTCCCATTTATTCGATAGCACAGCATGTTAGTGGAGCATGGGTAGGATATATTATGTGTGGAATAGCTGTTTTTACGATGGCCTCTATGGCTAACGCTGGGGTGCTGGCTGCTTCCAGGTTTCCATTTGCTATGTCGAGGGATCAACTATTGATGCCTTTCATAGGTAAAATCAGTCCGCGATTTTTAACTCCTATTTCCTCTATTTTACTCAGTTGTTTAACTGTTGCTTTAATTATTGTCTTACTCGATGTTGAGAAACTCGCGAAATTTGCTTCGGTATTTCAAATTTTGATTTTTGTCGCCTTGAACATTACGGTTATCGTCCTGCGCGAGACCCGAGTCCAGTGGTATAAACCTGGTTTTGCCACTCCCATGTACCCATGGATGCCACTAATTGGTATTATCTCTGGGGTTATTCTACTGATGGCTTTGAGCCAATATATGATCTATGCTTTGATTTGTGTCACCTTACCAGGGTTACTCACCTATCTCTTATACTCAAGGATGAGAGTTGCTCGTAAAGGTGTGATCGGCTTTCGCGGTGTACGGAAAGATCTGTTACAAAGTGATTATAAATGGCATCGCAATGAAGGCTTTAGATCCCGCCTTATTAAAGGTAAAACCGCAAGTGTGGTTGTCTGTTTATTTGGTAAAGAAAGAGGCCCTGATACATTAATCGAACTTGGGCTTGCTGTGTCGGAGGAGGGTAATTTAGAAGTGGTCCACCTCACGGAAATTCCTGAACAAACATCGGTTCATGATATTCATGATTCAGTGGCAGTAAGATCTTTGGCAAGGCGAGTCCATACCATGTCACAGAAAAACAAAGCTAGTATTATTTTTGATCCCATTATATCCCATGATATTCTCGCCAGTGTGTATGAAATTTCTCAACGACTCCACTGTTCATGGTTGATTCATGAATGGGGAGGCAAACATTTTGGTACATTCACCCTGCATAATCAAATGGGGTGGATGGAACAACACCTTGGTTGCCATTTAATTACCTTTCGCGACGCTGGTATTCGTTATTTTAGAAATATTTTAGTGATCCTCGAACCAGAGCACCCCGACCCTCTACTCGTAAATCTCGCATACAACATAGCTAAGGTACATGAATCCGAGCGTCTTATGCTCTATACTTTCGCTAACGATAACATCCAGAGTCTCGAAGAGAAGTCACGCTCCCTTATTCAAGCCAATTCCCCGGTTAAAGCCGAGGTTTTTGTCGAACATACTGAAGAACCAGTGTCAAGAATTATTACCCTTTCTGAAGAGTATGATCTACTTGTTTTCCTCTTCACCAAAGATGATAGACCTTGGTGGCAGAAAACGATCAAAGCGAAACACTCTGATGTTCTCATGGCTGGTGCCGGATGTTCAGTCGTTTGTTTGAGACCAGCAAAATCTAATCAGAATCCCCCAGAATAGCCCCATTATCCCCCGCAGGCGAAATCCGTATTTTTGTTTGCTTGCATTCATCAATTATTAATGTTATAAGAACAACAAATTTGATCGCTTAACAGCGATCTTCACTGGTAAAGTCGTTTGTCGTGACGCCAGCATATGCACCCAATCGCCACTACTGAATGAAGATTGTTTCATGAATGAGTGGCATAGAACCAACTCTTTTCACACATGTGATTGTAAGATCATTACTCGATGATAATGAAAGGATACATCGATGAAAAAACTACTCATTATCGACTTCAATTCGACACTGAAGGCTATTCCCATCAAACCACAGTTCTCTACGAAAAGCACATCTAAACATTTTAATACCAAGATGATATACGGAATGTTTAAAATGCTTTGGTCTTCTTATCAAGACTTTCGTCCCGACGAGATCGTTTGTGTTTACTCTGAAGGATTGGAAAACTTTCGTCACAAATTCGTTTCCACTTATCATGCTGGAGTGATTAACAAGTCAACTCACCGAGAAGATCTACCTCTTCAATTAGATAAAATCTTTGATTTATTCAAGATTCTTGGTGTGCCTGTGCTCGAAAAGAAGCAGTTTGACACCCTTGATATTATTGGTTCCATTTTACACAATAAGTCCAAAGGTTCGTCTACCAATCAGCCAATGAAATCAGAATATTACATCCATTTACTCTCCTGTTTCGAACCCATGAATACCTTTCTATCTAAACAACTCAAGACTCATCATTTTTCCACCCCTGACTCTTTTCTCACCCTTGGCTTAAGGGGTGCCTATGATATGACTCGCTACCCACCTTATCTTTCCGCAGATTTTGCTGCGATCGTTGGTGATGAGGAATCTGGTGTGAGTGGTATCACTGATCTTCCCGTCGATGAAATAGCCACCCTTATGAGACAATTTGGCGGGTTATTAAATCTGTATCAAAACCTTGATGACATTGATAACAGGCACCATAAACAGCTTTTTCTCAAATACAAGGAATCTTTGCTGGCTAACTTAAGAATATTTCAGTACCAACGAGATCCAGAAATCATTCACGATCCAGAGCTCGCAAAAGTTGACCCAAAACTTTGGGGATCAACTAACGATGGGTTAAATCGCTTTTTAACAAGCTGTGAATTTAATGAAGAGCGCAAAGACATCTTTCATGATGTTCCATTCCCAGAAAATGTGGAGATCCTGGCTCATCCTAATTATAGTGAACCTGAGTCTAATAGCTCCACAGTAAGAATCCAACGTAGTTTTGATGAATTTGAGGTCATGACCTTTGACGGTACTTCAGAGGAGTTTGTTGATAAGATTTATAGCGAACTCGACAACCCAATAGTGAGTGTAACAAGCCGACAAAATCTCATTAAGCAAATTGACCAGCTAAAAGCGAACCTTAGGGGTCGCAATATCGATGACTCCGTAAAATTTGATCAGAATACTCCCAATCAATTAGCAAACACACTTAAAGAAGTGATCGAGGAAGAAGATGAAAACGGTAGGCTGACTTATACTCCAGGTTATTATACTGCTACTAACAATCCTCGTCATCTGAATGAAATGACTAAAAAAATGGAGGTCACCGATTATTTTTCAGCAAAATTCATCCATGTCGGTCTTAACAGAAAACTCAATTATCCCCAAGGGATTTGCTTTGGTTTCCCTAAGGATTTAAAGCTAGACACCCTATCAAATGAACGTTTTCAAGAATATTTCTCTAGTGATGCTCATACTTTGGGCAAAGGAGCTAATCCTGACGTCCAAGTGTATATTATAACCTGGGTGAATGAGTTACTACATTTATCAAAATACACTGATCTTAGATCCTGCCTTAAGGAAATATTCACAAAATATGCGTACAAAATGGTGGTAGCGGATTGGAAACAAATGGTTCGGGTTTTAGTCCATCTTGAGATACTTAAGCTATCTCAAATTCATTATGCGGCAGAGGATGTTAACCTAATGGACTTCCGTTATCATTTAGGCGATGAGAAGCTCCTTCCTTCTCATTTCTTGCACAATTCCAAGTTCAACGACAACCCTGAATTCATGGAGAAAATTATTTGTGATGAACAGGGTTTTCTGAAAGATATATATGACCCGCTAAGGGTTGTTTATAAAGATTGTGCCCTCACCGAAGTATTTTTATATGTATATCTTGATCTGAAACAACGACCACCTCTTCTCACTGACAATTACATTTACCGTTCTATTGATAAGTCCCTTACCTCTGTTTTAGTCATGATGGAAGTGAATGGATTATATATTGATTTTGATGGCATTAAAGACCAGCTCGAGGAGAAAGTAATCGATATTAGAAAGAGGGCTACTAAGAAATTCTTAGATGAGATTTATAAAATAGCTGGAAAGACTTTTAACATTCATTCCCGAGAAGAAGTATCGCAGTTACTTTATAACGAATTAGCTATTCATAAACAGCTTGGGGTATCAGATATTCCTCAAGAAGTTTATGGTTACTCGGTAGAACCCAAAGATATCATAAAGTTAGTTGGACACGACTTAGTACAACGAATCATTCATTTCTTATCACGACTGACACCACCAGGTTATGATCATCAGTATTTACAAGAATGCCTTGTCAAAGATACTAATAGAATAGAGGTCTCATATTCTCATTATGCTACCCCTTGTGGTGTGGTTGGTAGTCATGACAACCTGTATTTTAATGCTGTTATCAATGACTATGATTTGGCTGGTGAAATAAGAAGCCTGTTTATCCCTCGCGTTCAGGGCAACATTTTCATTAGTGCTTGTTATGATAGCTTAGCCTACAGAATTCTCGCCCATTTAAGTAACGATGCTAGACTAGCTCGTATCTTTAATACAGATGAGTTCTTATATGATGTGATCGCTAGACATCTTTTTGAAAAGTCCCCCGAGGATACCCTAACTAAAGAAGAGATGTCCGTAGCTGTTGAGCTAGCTCAGGTCTATATTTATACCGCTAGAAATGATGACGTATTCAAACATCATCATTTTAGGGGACGGTCACGTGAGGATTGGTTTGATTCATTTTACCTCTTATTTCCTGGATTAAAGAAATACCTAGAGGATTTGTATCAAAGGGCTCACGAAGATATCACTACTGCATCAACGTTACATGAACGAGCTATTATCAGTGTCGGTAAGGTTAAGTCTTCAGATTTTTACTACCGACGAAGAGATCTCGGTATGTTTTCTGAAATTCCTGCTAGCATTAATGAGGTGTTAAAAATCGCTATGGTCCGAGCAAACAAGGCCTTGATGAAATACCAATTTATCACACATCTCGTACTGCAAAGAAATTCAGAATTCCTCTTTGAGGGCCCAGAATCGGAAGAAGAATGTGCTATTAAGATCATCAAAGAGTCCTTGGAATCTCCGAGAGAGTTGGCTGTTGGCTTACATGTTGAGATAAATACTGGTACTAACTGGGAAGAAGCATCGCGAGACTGGAAACACCCGCTTCTCCAGTGCTAAGGGGCGAATTTTAGTCCTCACACTGGTCTCTAAAATAAAAATTCCCGAACGTAGAGAAAATATTAATATAACCAAGTAGAATAGATATTAGGTATCTTTAACTAAATTACTCATGACTAGTTGATTCTTGGTGGTAGTGATTTCACGGGCAGAAATAAAAGGTCATCCACAGTCTTCTGGTTGAAAAGAATGCTATTATCTTAATTTTATCGTTCGAGTCATAATAATCAGGGCACCATTTGTTATTTGCCAGATCTAAGCTTAGCA
>JAPOQT010000194.1 GCA_026710525.1 Pseudomonadota bacterium | reverse complement strand
CAATGACGGAGATTTTCCAGAAATATCACCTCATATACTCTCAGCTACCAACTCCAAGCAAAGCTATACTCACCAACCACTGTCTCCCGATTTTGGAAAAATCTTACCTGGTTACGGCTCTTGCCCCTCAAATAATACCTTCAATGTGTGCAACAAATTAATCTCATCTGACTTAGCCATAACCGCTAATCACATGTTTTTCCCAGGCTCCCTGGATTCCTATATTATAAATTCTGTGGTTGTTGAGATTCAAAAAGTGATCACGTTTCTGATCACAGCCACATCTATGGTCATTATTCAACTCTCAACCACCGCTGATACAGAACCGAGTGATCATAATGCTGCATTTCAACAACATGACCAAGATAACACCCATGATAGCCAAAATTCGCCAGAATCACAAAAAACACCAGAAAAATTGATGGCACCTACCCCAAAGGAATCTGACTCCCTTGAGCCTGAGCAACAACCAAAACCAACATCTGAAAGCCAAGGTTATTTATCAGACTATATACAACTTTTATATGAGCTCGAAAAAGAGTATTTTGCCCTCTCACAACCAGATCTCATAGCAAAAATCCGCCAGTACAAACCAAATTGGAGTGGTTGGGAGATCCCTAAAAAAACTTTTCTCATCAACATTAGTCGTCTAGACACCCATCATAGAGGCTTATCAATAATTCTGTTTTGTGGCATCATTCTCAATCTTCATCCTGATCCTCAAGCGCTGAAATTTGCTCTGTCACATGTTTATGGCATTTCTCAAGACACCATAGAGTATAAGCTCACAAAAATCAGTTTCTTCCTGCCTTTTCAAATCATCGCTAGTAAACTAGAACCACCCATGAGCACCCTGCCCTACACACAACAATTTAACAAAGTACTTCCTAAAAAAAAGGACTTTCTGAATCAGCATTTTGATTATCATCGATCTCTATTACTCAAGCTGCCAACCACAACCTTTGTCTTACATTTGCAAAAGTTTAACCCGCAAGCAAGGGTAATCAAACCCTCTGAATTCTTTGCTTATCTCGAAAGAACTGTGAGTCGTCCTTCACTCCATCTTTTTTATCTGTTACTTTATTATGACCGTCTTTCAGTGAAAAACCGAGATATGCTGCGCTTTGGCTATCAACTGACTCGCCGTGAACTGGTATTGATAAAAAAAAATATTCTCAATTATGTCAGAAAAATTCATCACCTCGATTTCATTGCTTCAGAAGACAATGATAATCTCTACAAAATAGGATCTGACAGTGCTATCACCCAGAAAGATCTTAAAGCTCTAGGTTTTTATCATTCTTCATGGTTAATGCGATTCAGACTAAAAAGATTCTTATGGAAAAATACTCCTCAGCAAGATTTAAACACTTTTTTTGCTGTTTTCTCACCACTTAATAAGTTCTCAATTGATCATTTTGTTGTGTTCTATCAAATATTACAACCAAACACTGTGGTGATGATCAGAGAATTAATGGACCGCATATTCTAAGCGACTTGTGAGTATCTTAAAATCACTAGTCGGTCGGCTCCACACAACATTTCTTCTTGATCAATATCCATATCTAAGAAGCTTAAGAGTTTACGACACACACCATCACCGACCTCAACATTCAGATAGGTTAATTGATAGCGGATATTTCTTCTTTTCCGTGCTTTGTTAACAATTGTTAGGTAGCCTGACTGGAAAGACAAAGCCCTTGGTTTAACTTTGTTTAACTCAAATACACCGAGCTCTTCCAGGCTAATCCAACAGTTCTCAAAGCTTTCCAGGTTGAGAGCCTTTTTTTGGTAGAGAATTTCATAAAGATAGAGAGTACTGGTTTCAAACCACCTGAGTAGAATTCTTTTTTCCAAAAAAGAGTTAACACGCCATAGGGATTGTAGACTTTTTCTTCACCCAATTTTTCAGCAAAATATAGTCAGCTGATCTTGGACGTCAGTTTTGAGAGCACCAGAAACATTATATTCACATTCACCATCAAAACTCAGTCTTAACACCGGATACTTTATTGATCAGTCCCACTTGTCTTCAATATATAGTATATAAGCCTTTGAATAGCTCTCTTGCTCCTTCAAATAAGTACTGGAGTATGGTCACAAGAAGCCTCTTGCCAAAGCGGCGAAGATGAGAGAGAAAATAAAAACGACCGCTTGTGATGAGTTGATAAATCAAATCTGTTTTATCGACGTTGTAACATCAATCTTTTCTCAGATCTGCGAAATTTTCATAGCCTATGGAAAGTATCATGATTCTGCCACTTATTTTTATACGTTGATGATCGGTTTGCCCTATCATTAGCCATCTTCTGATTTACTCGTTTTTTCCAGAAATTCCAAGTAGTTTCATCACATGGATTCTAGCGCTATCATTGTATAACGGCAAAGTGGTTAAGTTTAAAGTGCTGGTGCAGGATACTAATTATAAGTACCGTTTAAATGTTTTGGCATGATTTTTGCTTAGTTAATAGTACCTACAATTATACGTTTTCGTGTGAGATGTAGGGGCCGAAGCTTTTCACATGACTATGAGACTTGTCTCATATATCAATGTTTCTTTTCCCATTGTTACATTTCAGTTTTCTTTTCCAAATGACCTTCCTTACATACTTCGGCAAAAAGACCAGATTGTTGATCTGGTCTTTTTTTTTGCCTATATTTTTCGCAGATCGTATTACATTCATACTTCGAAAAAAGTCACATCTATGATTTGTGTGTACTGGTTGATAACTTTGTACTTATGAGTATTTCAGGGTTCTATCATTTGAGAAAAATACTAAAAAAACTACGTAACATAATGATATTTTAAAATAGTTGCCCCCGCACAATAATAGGAGGTAAACGCCTTAGAAAAATATCCACACTTAATATAAAAAACTTGGCAAAAAAATAAAGGAGACTTATAACCTCTTTTTTTTGTCTTCATAATGATCTTCTTATTATCACAAGCCTATGCCAATGATACTATCAAAAGTCTCAATATCTCACTATCTGACATAGAGGGTTAAGGGTATTAGAAGAGGTAACATCTCACGAAAGGGCAAAATCAGGGAAAACTATTCACGAGATAGCAAAAGAGTTAGGAATTTCTACTGCCACTGTTTTCTACCTGCGCCATAAAATACTGAAAGCATTGAGTGTTTTAACTAAGCACAAGAATCCTATTTTAGATGAGGTGATATGAAGCAAATAAAACCCATCTTCTTCGATAGCTATAAAGTGAAAAAAGAAGATTTGGGTCGACCTGCTAAAAAAAGAGATACTTCTAAAGAGCAAGCTTGTATCCTTGTTGCTTCTGATCGAAGAAAGAATTCACGAATACAAGACAAGCTAGCTGCTTAGGCCGTCCCACCGGACAAAAGATCCAAGAACATCTTGAGGGCCATATTCAGCGAGAATCCACCCTGGTAACTGATCGTCATCCATCGTATAACTGTTCATGTATAGCACTTGGTATGACACATATAAAATTGTCTTCATCTAAAAGTGTAAAGGGTATTTATCACACTCAAAATGTCAATTCTATACATAGTCATTTCAAAAATTTTATGCTCCCTTACAAAGGTGTAGCCACCAAATACCTGGATAACTACATCACTCTTTTTGAGTGTCTAGAAAATCTGCCACAGAATTTTCAAAAACATATAGAGCGCTTAACACTTCCACATATTTAAGCATACGATCAGCGCAGATGGCTCTTAAATAAATGAATAAAAAGATCTTTCTGCATACCCGCATTGGTCAACCTTATGATTGATCTTCCGTTTCTATCGCCATCTTTACACTAATGGGATGGAAATGTCCTATTACATACTAAATTTTCATGCAAAAGCTTCTTAAAGTCTCCCAGGTAACATATCCTAAGTATTCTTTTTGAAAAATTAATGCAGCCCATAATATGTTACTTAAATACTACTACTCGATGACAACAGATCCTTAATGATCACGCGACGAACTATAGCCACGCCCATATTGAATCGCGGATTGAAGAAACCTACGCCCGCCATACTCAATCAGCAAACAAAAAATCTCTTTACAACTCCTACGTTAAGGCCATGAGATGGGCCAGTGATCGCATTGGTAACTTGGGTGTTGTCGCTTTTATTACTGGCTCCGGCTGGCTAACCAAAACCTCCATGAGTGGTATCAGAAAATGTTTAGCTGAGGAATACTCCTCACTGTATGTGATTTACTTGCGCGGTGATGGTAGAAAAGCGATGTTATCAGGAGAAAAAAATGAAGGAGATAGTGTGTTTGCTGGCACGATGGTGAGCTCGGCGGTGAGTATTTTAGTGAAAAATCCAAACAGGACGGCTCAGCGTGGTGATATTTATTTTTATGATATCGCAAGTCACGGCACAGCCCTCAGTAGGAGAGAAAAACTCGACCATCTTAGCGATCTCAAAACTATCAGCCACATGAATGCCAGTGGTTTATGGCGCAAGATTACTCCTGATCACCATCATGACTGGCTGAATGTGAGAGCTCCTGATTATCAAAACTATTTGCTGTTAGGTGATAAAAAATCACGCGAACTCCAAGCATTCAATATTTTTTCTATGGGAGTAGTGACTGCTCGAGATCGCTGGTGTATTAATCCATCCAGACAAGCACTTAAGAACAATATAAAAACTTTGCTGGGCACCTATCATTCTGAGCTGGCAAGATATGAGGAAGCTCTCGCTTGTGGCGAGCAAGTGACATCGGTGATGAATTT
>JAPOQT010000193.1 GCA_026710525.1 Pseudomonadota bacterium | reverse complement strand
TTCATTTGATTGCCCTTGTTTTTGGCAAGGAAGAGCGAGGTCTTCTTGATCACCGCCATGAGCTAATATAGGAGGGCTGGAGATGAATGTTTTTAAAATATTCCAGTTCATTACTCATCGAAGCCGACCAAAATTTGATGAAAAATACTGAGAATTTAAAACTATTAAAGAGCTATCACACAACCACAATGGCAGACAATATAATTAATTTTCCGCTTGGACATAATTATCAAAAATAAAAAATACCTCGATCATCTAGCAACTCTCAAGTTGCTACCAATCATAGAGTTTAATATATACGGCTGAGTTTCTCACCGGCTAGAAAAATGCTCTTTGCCACGACACATAAATTATTTTTTAGTTGCTAAAACAAAAAAATCCATCTGATACAATATCACTCTTGAAACCTCTGCGCTTGTGACTAGTTGTCAAGACCTGTCGATCATATTATCATAATCAAAGGTTTATTGAACCATGACCAACTTTTTATCACCATCTCACGGTCATACCCAAGGTATGGACTATTTACTCGATATCTCACAAAGGTTCATAGAGAAACAAAAAAAGTCTTATTTGTTTCGAGAACTAAACCAGGACTTATCAACACAAACACGAGTAATGCGCAGCGATGAAGAGTGGCTTGACTATTTCCAGACGTCAAGCACAAAGTTAGCCAAACAACTGCTCACTATCACAGAAATTCCACAGCCACTCAACCTTAACACAAACGACTACCTGGGTTTGCAACGCAGTGGGGCCACCTATCCATTTGATCAAGAACTAGCAACCATGCTACCGGTGGGTGGCATGTCATCAAGGCTCATAGGTGGTAACCATCAAATCATAAAATTACTCGAAAATACCTTTGCTAACATCACCGGATTTAATAAATGCTTGTATATGCCAAGTGGTATGACCTTAAATCTTGGCCTGCCAATTTTTTTGCATCGTCTTGCTCAAAGGGGAGCAGACGGTGCTCCTTGCGACTCACACCTCGCCTTTTTCTCAGATGAGCTTAATCACGCAAGTATTATCGAAGGATTACGACTCATCCCGAAGCCACAAAAGATCATTTTTGATCACTTAGATGTGTTACCGTTACCTCGTAGTCACCAGTGGCAGTTAGCACAAGCTTCCTTGGTTTTTTTAGAAGGTCGTTATTCGATGGATGGGG
The DNA here is from genome assembly GCA_026710525.1 of Pseudomonadota bacterium. Classification (GTDB taxonomy): domain Bacteria; phylum Bdellovibrionota_B; class Oligoflexia; order Oligoflexales; family Bin106; genus Bin106. The sequence continues at coordinate 15,223 of JAPOQT010000193.1, read as the reverse complement.
ATTACGTGGCAAGAAGGGACTTAATTCAACTCAGTCGCAACCCTAAAACCGTATTGGTTATGGATGAGGCCCATTGTTTCGGAGTATCACCAGACCAAGAGTCGATCGCCAGTGAGAGTTTATTCAAAAAACATCAATTAACTAACATTATCGGTGTTTTCCCTATGGGCAAGGCGATGGCATGCTCAGGTGCTTTCCTAGCCGGACCAGAGGCCCTCATTCACTGTGCCATTAATCTCTATAAACCTTTTATTTACACCACAGCTCCATCACCACTCACCAGTGGCGCACTGTTACTAAGACTCATTACCCAAAGTCAGCTGGATCCACTAAAATTAAAACTCAAACAAGTGAGTACTTTACTCGGAGAACAACTCATGGATGCTGGTTTTATGGTTAAAGGTTGTGGTGGCCCGTTTTTGTGTGTTAAAATTGGCTGCGAACAAAAGTGTCTCCAGGTGAATTCACACTTAAGAAATCAACACATTTACACTACTGCCATTCGCTACCCAACAGTAAAACCGAGTGAGAGCTGTATTCGTCTCAGTCTGCATCCTTATTTAACTCGTCAACATATAAATTTGATTACAAAATCTTTATTAGATATCTTTTCAACGTTTTTATAACAGGTTAAGAGTCTTGATGAATCACTCACAAAAATGGCATCCCAGCCAATGGCGACAGTTTCCAGCTCGACAGCAACCAGAATACCCTAACCCTGAGGCGTTATCTGCCATCGAAAAACAAATTGCTACTTATCCTCCACTCGTTGCCGTTGAAGATATTCAAGCACTCAGCACTCACCTGAAGCTAGCAGAACAAGGTAAAGCTTTTATCCTCCATGCGGGGGACTGTGCTGAGAGGTTTCAGGACTGCGACTTAGCCACCACCAACAAAAAGTATCTCCATCTCCATGTTATGGCTACCCTGTTAGAGCTACAACTGGCTAAACCAGTGACTATCATTGGTCGTCTTGCTGGACAATTTGCCAAACCGAGATCTGTTAATTTCTCGAGGGTTCATTATCAAGAAACAAGGGAAACATTACCTGTTTTCCGCGGTGATAACGTCCATAGCTTTCAGCACAGTCACCAGGACCGTCAGCCTGATCCAAGTCGACTAGTTACCGGTTATTATAAAGCAAAACAGGTATTACATGATCTCAACACACTGAGTTCATACTACTCTTACGAAGTTTTTTTAACAGAATTACTCCTGCAGATAAAAAGCCTACCCCAAAAACAGCAGCATGAATTACTGTTGCTTTACCAAGAAAAAATCAACTTACCAGAAGCACCACGACCCTTATATACTTCCCATGAAGCCCTGCTCCTTGGTTATGAAGAAGCACTAACCAAACCATGGCATCACGGTGAAGAACAGGTTTACTATAATCTCAGCAGTCATTTTTTGTGGTTAGGCCATCGTACTCGATATTTTGGGGAAGCTCATATGAACTATATCTCCGGTATTGCAAACCCTGTGGGGATCAAAATAGGTCCTGAAACAACACCCGAAGAACTCGCAACTTACCTTCAACGGCTGAATCCAGAAAAAATCTCTGGCAAACTAACACTTATCACCCGCATGGGCTCTCAAGCTGTGGTGAAACAACTGACATTACTTATTCCCGTGGTTAAGCGGATGGATATTCCGGTACTTTGGCTCTGTGACCCCATGCACGGACACGCTACCATCCTAGCCTCTGGGCAAAAAACAAGATTTGTCCCAGATATGAAAAGGGAGGTTGCTCTCACCCATCAGCTGTTACAAAAACACTCCTGCGCCCTCGGTGGCATCCATCTAGAAACCACCCACGAAGCGGTAAGTGAGTGTCTTGATGAACAGTGTGTTCCTTTACCCCAGTCTCTCTCTCCTTATACCAGCTTCTGTGATCCAAGACTTACTTTCAGCCAAGCAATGACAGTCATCCGCGACTTAGTTTAGTAAAACAGCTTAATTATGAATATGAATCGTTGGTCTATCAGCACACGACAAATAACTTTGCAAGCTTGGTGATTTTTCGATAAATCGCCCATTAGGATCTCTGGCGCTTCTCACCTGCTGATCTACCCATGTTTTCAAGGCCTCAAGATCCTTTTTTTGTCTCGCTTTATCTTGATGATAAAAAGCTCTTCCCAGTTTTTGCTTCACTTCCCCGAGAAACGACTGGCGATAACTAATTGGAAAGACTTTACCAAAATCTAGAAAACAGCGATCCATAGTCGGGTTATTATCAAAAAGAGCCCATGTTCTCAAATGACAGTTTGCCCGAGAGTAGGCTCTTACCATCAAAGCAGACTTACCTATTAAACCAGGCTCTTTATAGGGTCGCGATAAACTTTCGCTGCCGAAATCAGCACCGGGGAAAAAGAGCATCGGAAGACCAGTGCGACGGTGCAGTTTGTTTGGTTCGGTTTGAATTTTGGTTGAGCGATAGGTAAAGTAATAACCACTTTCATATAGCTTCTGACGATCCTTATTGACAGCAAAATCTGTTTCAGGATGAAGATCTTCATACGTATTTTGAACTTGATAGTCTCTACCGCAATTACCAAAATCTTGGACCGCATCTAAAACGGCACTTGAATGGAGATTACCTAACTCCTTTTTGAACACCTTTTTGATAGCACCAGTTAAAAGACTCGCTATTTTCTGAGTTTTAAAATGGGTACATGTCGTATTAAAATGAGGCGTATAATTGAGTAATAACTGGAGATGGTCAAACTGGGTAACAGCATCAAACACGGTCAAAAGATCGTCAGAATACTTCTTGATTTTTTCAAGGTCATCCCAAGCATTCTTTAAAGCTTTTATTAATTTGATATAGTATCGACCGAGATTTAAGAGATCGGTTCTATATCTCGCCATGGCCTGTTCATAGTCCTCCTGTTGCTTCTGAGTGACATTCCGAGCAGGAGCAATGGCCACTGGCGGTTTTGGTTTTCGAGATATCTGTGGTTTATTAATATCACCATAACGGCTTAAATTATTTAATTTTTTTCCGGAATAGACATAACCACTCAATAAATCGTAGCCGGTAATCAGGCCCTGACCGCCGGTTATCTTTATCTCTTGGATAGCCGGATCGTTTTCAACGATTCGTTCTAATAATCGACAGCTAAAACCAAGGTCAGTATGTTCCCACCAGCCATGAAAATTAGCTGTGTATTTACTACCAACAGCTGTTCTTCCGCTAAATTTAACTGGATTAATATCGTGGAGCTTATTTTTATATGTGCCATTCGCCATTTTATATGATATTAAATATCTTGGACTTTTCTTAGTCGCGGCTTTTTTGTATACCTTACCTAGTGAGTTCTTAATATCAAAACAGGTGAGTGCATGCTCAAGGATAGCTGCTTTCGGAGTTTCATGAAATGTTATTCTTTCCTGTCTCATAGTATTAGCGTTTCTCTGTTCTCCCGTTCGCTCACCAAAATGATGACTGTATTTATCTATGATTTTGAGGGCATCATCTGTGAATGTGTCTCCCATGCTATTCTTGATTTCAACCTTGTAGTCCTTGAGGGCCTTAAACCGGCTTTTAATGCTTCCCCACTCTTGTTCTAGTTTTATAACATCAGGGTCACCAGCACTCGTTTCTAACCACGGCCACGGTTCATCAGAGTTCTCAGCTTTAGCTAATTCATCTTCAAATTTCTCCTTTGCCTCCTTTATCCAGTCCTTATCTGGTCGCTCAACGGCACCGTCACCCATAACAAATGTGATAGCCTTTTTATGAAGCTCGGCAAGACGATTTAATAAGGAAAACGGCGACAGGTTATTGCTTCTTTCCGACTCATATAAGGAATAACGCGTTGCTGTTTTCGCTTTAAATTGGCCCTCAAATGAGCTATCATCCTTAATACTTAGAGCTTTGTACATAGCATTATGATGCAACCCAGTTATATTGTCAAACCACTCTTTATTACCACTTTTGGCAATATCACCTAAGTCCCTGATCACAGTGAGTGCTGTCAGGGTATTTTCGACATCCTTTTGGTTTTTCGGGTACTGGTGACTGTAATCAACGCAGGTCTGAATCGCGAAATGGGTAGCATAAATAGGCGGCACATCTATGTTCGGATAACCCTTGGGTGGGTATTCAGTTTGTTTTCTTGCGATGAATTTCTTAGATCTCCATGGCAAATAAGGATTCTCATTTCTTGGCGCTCCAGATCTGTCATAACCACCGAAAACAACGTCTGCGTATCTTTTTAAGATAACTTTGTTATAAATAGCAAGCTTCTGATCGTTTCTCGATGCGGCATCTTTTTCGCTCGTTTTAATGTCCACTCCTCTAAAATGGAGGTTTTTCCAATTTGCATCACCCCAATTGCCTTGGCTAAAATCTAGACTATATGCCGGATTCTTAGCACCCTCAATGAGACCACCTGGAGTGAATAACTGAACTTCACCAAAATTCGCGTGAGCCTCACCAAATGCAAGCGTGTTGACACGAGATAAATTAGGTTTAAAAATCGAAGCGAGTGGTAAACTAACCAGCACATCAGAACCCTGAAAACCACTCGCCACCTGACTATCATCATAGCCAGCTATGGCATCATAAAACTTTTTTTGTACCGTCTTAGCATATTGATTATTAGCAAGATTTTTCAGATAGCGTTCTGAATATCTCTCCCCAGAAGGCATGCTGTCTATAGTAGAATACTCTTTATGAGCTTTAGCCATAAGATCTTTATTAGAATGCTGGGCTGTTGTCCAGTAAATCAGAGAAACCTTTAATTTTTCTTTATTTGTCTTAGAGTTGGCTAGTTCTTTAGTTATTTCCTGGAAAAGCCTATTACCCACCTCAACCGCATTTGCACCATAATTGTGACCGGATATTGATTTTGTTCTCCCATTAGCAATTTGGTTAATTTTGAGATTTAAGACATTATAATGGGGGTTTTCTTGCCAGAATTTAGCGAGACCATCATTTGAACACCTTTGAATACCCGTCTGGATAGAGAAAGATATACCCTTAACTCCTTTACGATTGAAGCAACCCTTATCACTGGTCTGAGTTTCGGTAGGGCTGCTACCGCTAGTAGGATAGCGAGAGTTACCTATAGGACGCCCAGGAAAGGTGTTACCCCTAGGATTGGTAGGATCACCGCCACCTCCGGTAGGATTGCTAGGATTGGTAGGATCGCCGCCACCTCCGGTAGGATTATTATTTACAGAGTCTTTAGTGGAAGATCTCACAGGCTGAGGCCATGGATCACGAGAATCCTCACTATCAGCATTGCGCTCAATACTACGAAGCATCGGAGATATCGAAACAATTGCCTCCAAAAATTGCTCTGAATCTTGTTGAGATTGATCCTGAGGAGGATCGCCTGCTTCGGCATAAAGGTCTGTTGTCAGACTCCCACAGAGAACAAATAGCGAAAATACACGAAATATTGAATAATATTTAGTACTCATCTTTTATTTTCCTTTCAATATAATATTATTTATTTAATAACTTTTAATGATTTTAAACATTTTTTCATTTTCTCTAAATGCACTAATTGGCTCTTGCTCAACTGACCAAACGGCCCTAATTCATCTCCGCTTCTTTGACTCTCATCGGTGCTAGCCAGTCTATTTTTTTCCTGCATAAACTCAGCAGGACTATCTCCAGCGCAGTCCTTAAAACTCTGGACCATCTCTGGGCTAATTTTGATCACTGACTCTGACTCTTCTTGATATCCTTTTTTCTTATTTTTTTGTTCACTGTTCATACGATTTTGAATCAATTCTTGACTTTTTTTATTTTTTATTAAATCCTTAGGCTTGATTTTAGGGGCCACTACTGAATGTTGATCTTGTCCTCCTAGAAAAAACTCCGGTAAAACAATAGTTGTTTCCTCGTATTCTTCTGATTCTGCGTCCTGGTTATTTTTTGGTTTGTTCTGGCTATATACTTCACCTGAAACCAGGACATTAATCAGCAAAATCAGTATGATAAACCTTCGAGTCATATCATCCAACATGGTTATCCTTTCCATGTTAAAGACACATTAAAGTCAAACTCACAAAGAAAGCTAGCAGGAGAGCTTGAGAACAACCCATAAAGGGTGAGCATCACTTGACTTATATCACGGCCAGGAATATACCAAATTACCTACTCCCTCTTGCCACCACTATACTCTGCATAATAGCTTCTTCTATATCGAAATTTTCATTTAACTTAAAAGACCAGGCCACCACCTTGGGTTGTTTTTTTAGCGGTAAAATAAAAGAGACAACATTATTCTTTCCACAGTCATGTTTCGGACTAGTAAATCTTAAACCAATCTTAGCCTTCTTTAAGCATGAGAGTGAAATTAGGGGGGCTTGCGCATCCTTATACATCTTTCCGAATTCAGTTTTGCAATCACCTCCAACACCATCAAAGCCACCATCAGTGATGCCAATATCCACTTCACCATCGGCATTTTCAGTAATTAACATTTTTAACTTATCACTATCCTTAACTTCTCCTGTTTTAGTAAATCCTTTACGCGTATAATTGCCACACACATAATATACAGGAAATGTGCTACTTGTATCTATTTTCTCAGTCAATGGGAGAAAATGGGAACTGTTAATCGAAGCATTTTCCAAGTTGAGTTGCAAAATAGTACGCATCATATGGTGCACGTTAACTTTACTATCAAATTTTTCGTTGGACCTTATGCTCTCATAGCCCATAGAGGCAGCCGCCACGAGAATAGCACTACCAACAACGACTTCTAGTAAAGAAAATCCATGCTTGGCTGGCAGTAGTCCCTCGCACCACTTTCTCATTATGTTTGGAAGATTTCTCATAATATGCTCTTCTTACTGCGCTTAACAATTCATCATGGGGGTGAGCTCCTGCTCCTAACTCCCTGTTATTATCAAAGCATCATTTAACCCTGTGTCACATTGACGTCGTCAAAATTTTATCTTCAGTGTCCGGCTCCTGGTAATCACATTGCAACAAATCATCATAGTCATTTTTCTTTTTTGAAAGAGGTGACAAGAAAATATTCCAGACACACTCATTCTCACCGGCTCCCCTCATGGCACTGACCTTGACATTATTTTCTTTGAGATCTGCTACTTCAAATCTCGAATAACCAGGACTTATGATAGTAATCCTTTTCTTAGTACTATTACCTTTAATCACTAACTTCTCAACGGCAAAGGTACCATATAAATTAAAATTTATTTCATCTCCACCTTGATTAGCAGCCATCTGAGGATCAATGGTTAATTCTTTTGCGACAATGTAACCACAAAAATTGGGATGATTTTTCATGACAATTGTTAAATTTTTGCTACCATTGACATAAACAGGGTTATTACCGCGGTCATTGAATTGAGCACATCTGGCCACTGTGTCATTTTCTTCGTCTATGTCTAGTCTTAACGGAAAGGTTGGTATTCGATCACCACCAGTTATGGGGCCTCCATATAACTTATCAAGAAAGTGGCTGATGTCTAGATGCTGACCAAGGGCAATACCGCGAACAAATCCCGACTTAAAGTCGCCAAAACTCAACTTTTTTGACTTAGGTAGGATGAGAAACTCACTATTTGTTGAGATGGGATAAGAAAATTCAAGAATTCTCTCATTACTACTACCAGGTTTCGTTTTTTTTAAAAATAATTTTTGAAGATCAAGACCAAGTTTAGGTTTTTGATTAAAAAGGTAAACAGGTGTTTCAAATGTCACCGGGATCTTAGAATCAATAATAGGTTCCTCACCATTACTATGGAAAATAAAACCTAATTTTTGTGGGGTCACCTCAGAAATTCTTTTTCTACTAGCAAGTCCAACAGTGGCCCAGTCTTCGTCTTTATCTAAAGCACCATCATTAGCACCTGTTCGAACAACCACCTCAACATCGACATCGAACACCATAGAATCTTGTGCTGTTTGACCGCTAGGTACGGATATATGAATTTTTGCCCTCTGCAGATCCTTAACTTCTTTAGCTGTGATGCCAAGGAAACACTTTAATAATTCCTCATTTTTAGGATGATTTTTCGAATCAACACGACAACCTTGACCAACAGTTTCTTCATAACAAAATTCAGTGGTAAACTTCTCACCATCATCAAAATCTTTGATTTGGTCAATATACACTTTTAAATTACTGGATGGAGGAGCACCATTAACCGGAGGCGCTTCATTGGTAATATCAGCTGGGCTCACATCACTTGAAGGCAGGCACTTACCTGAATTAACAACATGGACCACACCATTTGTTAAGCTTTGCTGAGTTAGATGGGTAAGAGACGACTGTTTACGATCACCCAGTAACATCTGAGAAACATTTTGCCCAGACTTACCAGAATAATGAGACACACCAACAGCGCCTAAAATCATAAAAGTCATCACAAGAATGATGCCGCCTCGTTCATCATAATAAAAGGGTAACCGACACTCACTAACATCGAGGGAAATATGTTTTTTTCTTTGTTCTAACCAATGAAATATTGATTTTTTAATAAATGACATCATCATCAACTCTCTCGTATATTCAATGATTTTTTTATTTTCTTACTCACTTACTTCTCCGACCTGCATATGCCTCATATATCTTTAATTATTTACTGTGTTCCTGGGTCTGGTGGTGGTTGTGATTTTTTCTTATGATCAAAAATAAATGCACTAAACTGTGCGCTCCCTAACTTGCGAGCAAAAACCACCTTCGCTTCCTTATTCAAAGCCTTCACCACAACTCTCTTTTTCGAATGGGTGTTGTTTGGATCGCTTACGCTATCGTATGATTCCATAATCAGTTTTTTCGCATCACCCGATTGTTCAAGATAGAAGCGATTGAACTGTAAAGGATACATAATGACCTCTGCCACTCTAGTTACACCCACCATAACAGGAAGATTCGCAAAAAAATGGGGGTTTTGGGATGGCTTTTGGAGGAGCATCAGATCCGCATAGTCTGGATCTCCGGGAGAATCCTTAGTCAAATCGACACTAAACTTATCGATGAAAAAGAAATTAAACTCAGAAGCAGGAACGCCAAAAAAACCAGTCCTGTTGCCCCTATTATTGGGAAATTCTTTAAAAAACTGGCTGCATCCCATGATAGTGCACTTACTAAGCTCAACCAAGTAATGGTTTAAATGAATTTCGTGCCTTTCTTTTTCAGCATCAGTGTTACGGTTAGGGGCAGCAGAATCCAGAACCTCTTTGCACTCTTTTTTGAGTTTGTTACCATTTTTACAACTCATAAAACTTTTGATCTTTATAATGTAATGCATTTCAGGTATCAAAGAATAATAAGCTAAGTAATAGCGGTTTTCATAGTCACTTTTTATTTCTGCAAAGTTTTTTTCAAACTCTTCAGGATTATTAGGTAAAACCAAGGACTTATAATTATATTTAGCTCCTTCATCAGTAATAGTTCTACCAGATGGATTGGATACTTGAAATGTTGACATCTTCGTTTTCGGCGAAGACATGATATAAAAAGCATGCTTTTTATCTGTATCTTTAAGAGACCAACCAGCAAAATAACGCTGATCCTTACTAGCTAGTAATTTCTTCGCATAACGAGCTTTTTTAGGCATAAAATATCGCCATGTACCAACTGCTTTCTTGATATATACATTATTGTTATCCTGATATCTTTGAGGGGAGAGAATACGATCACTAAAAAAATGAATTCCCTGACCCCTAGGGCTTTTAACCAAATTTGAATCAAAAGCACCACGAATACCCTTTTTATTTAGGGTGAAAAAACAGGGGCCATTATCTTTTGTTGTGCAATTATTAGTATAGTTCACAAACAGTTTGGTATAATCCATCGACACAGCACTTCGCTTCATGACATCAAGAAAATTAACCGAAAAATGTTTATGCCTAACCATATGGAGTGCTTCAGTACGCTGCTCCTGAACCCTGTCTTCTTGAACATGAGAGGTAAGGCTCTGGGCACCCAAATAAATAAGACCTGCAAACATACCGGTAGCTATAATCATCTCTGCTAGAGAAAAACCATACCGACAACTTAGATAAGAATAAGTCACCCTATTCATTAATACCTCAAGTAGATTGTTTGGTTATCAGCTCTCATCATAGACGATAGAAACACTGACATCCATAAAACTTATGGCGACACTATCGTCATTTACTCTATGGATATTAATCCCATCGGTACTCAACTACTTCCTGTATCATAAGACAACCACCGGATAGGAATGAACACATATCCACCACTCTCACTCCTAGCGAATGATTGCTATTGAGATTAAATGATACAGATTTAATGATAATTAACAGCGTATTACAGCTTATTTATTTTCAGGCAATGTTTACATGATGATACAGGTCAGGTGTTTGAATGTCCTGATGACATGATTGTGATGAGTACTCGCAGCTGTGATCTTGAATAGTCAAGTTCGCAGTGAACAGATGGACAAGCTTCCGAGCAATCAGTGGTGTCGCTAATTCCTCGTCTGCATTAATCTTCTAGCAGAGAAAGAGCGACGAGTAAAAGAGCTCCTACGCGTTGTACTTCTCCTAAATCTAGGTCTAGGAGGAGGAGGGGGAGGAACTAACTTTTGCAACTCTTCGATGGTGATGGTCAAAGTACAATTTGCTCGAGCATAACTTCTCACGACAAAACCTCGCCCACCAAAAACAACATTTCCATTATTATCTTCATCTCTAGATTCAAAAATAACTGGCTCTTTATAAAATGATGATTTTTTTGGCACTGTTTCTGTTCGAGTAGTATCCTTGGGGTAGTAAGCGCCGGGTATAAAGATCATCGGAAGACCTGTTATTCCTTCTCTATCTTCTGGTTCCGTACCAGATCTACTGGAACGAAAAGTCGCGTAGAAGCCATTTTTGTATTCCTCTTGAAGAGTCTCATTAATAGCAAAGTCACCTTCGGGATGAAGATCTTCATTACTAATCATGGTCTGATGGTCATGACCAATTTTTGGGTTAGTAGCAAATTTTTGAAAGGTGTCGAGGATGGTACTGGCGTGGAGATGACCGAACTCTTCATGCTGAAAGCTGCCTATTTTCTGAGTTGTAGGGTTAGCACAGGTCGCATTAAAATGAGGAGTAAAATTAAGCAACATTTGGAGATGATCAAACTTGGCAACAGAATCAAATGCGTCAGCAAGTTCCTGAGAATAGTCCTGGACTTTCTTAAGATCTTCCCAAGCACGCTCTATTGTCTTTATTAAGTTGACATAGTTTTTTCCAAGCTCAATGAGCGTGGCTCTATAGTTCTTATTATAGACGATATCAGGCCGAAAAGTCTTAAAATTTCGTTCTGTTATTGTCTGCTCGTTCCCATAGACAAATTTTTTGAGAAGTCCTCTATATATAGAATAGCGGTTTAAATTAGTAAGTTTCTTGCCTATATTGTTGCTCTGTTTGTAGACTTCACCACTCAATAAATCGTGGGCAGTAATCTTAGCATTAACCTTCGTTATGTCACTGAATGAACCCATTATCCATATCTCTTGGATGTTATTTCTACTTATATCTACATCATTTTCATTTTTATCTTGGATGTTCTTTTTGACGATTTTTTCTAATAATCGACAGCTAAAACCAAGGTCAGTATGTTCCCACCAACCATGAAAATTAGCTTTGTATGTATCATCAACCATTTTTTTGCCGCTTAAATCAGCTGGATTAATCTCAATTTTTTTTCTTGATACTGAGTCGTCCACCTTCGTAAAGCGGAGTTCAGCCTTTTTTCTTCGTCCAATAGCCTTTTTGTATGCCTTACCTAGTGAGTTCTTAATATCAAAACAGGTGAGTGCATACTCAAGGATAGCTGCTTTCGGAGTTATATTTTGACGGGACTCTTGCCACATTCCCTCTCTTCCATTTCTGGTTTGATCACCAAAATAGTTGTCATATTTATCTATGATTTTCAAGGCATCATCTGCGAATGCGTTTCCCATTTGATTCTTGAAGTCCTTGAGGGCCTCAAACCGGCTTTTAAGGGTCTCCCACTCTTTTACTGCGTCTTTGACATCCTCGTCTTTAGCACTATCCTTTAACCATTCTAAGTCAGATTTGTTAGCTTCAAATCTTGCCTTTACCGTATCTATCCACTGCTTATCTGGCTTATCTGGATCACCATCGCCCATAACAAATGTGATCGCCTGATGATGAATATTGGCAAGACGACTTAATAAGGAAAACGGCGACAGATAATTGCTTGTCACTGAGCTATCTAAATCTTTTGTTTTTTCATTGAACTTTTTTGTAAACCCTTTGTTACTATCATTAAAGCCTATCTTCTTAGTACTATTGTCTTTGTCTTCTAGTAATTTTTTATATGTATCAGAGAGTAGAAGGTTATTGCTGTTTGATTTCTCAATCTCCTTGTACCAATCTAAGCCCTGTTCAGATAAATAACCAAGGTCTCGGATAACAGAGGCTGCTGTAACATTAAATTTGTTGTTGTTTACCGTTGGCATTGCCGGTCGAAACTCAGAACACATTTGCACAGCAAAGTGGGTAACATATATGGGAGGCACCTCTATTTCAGGATAATGCGTAAGTGGGTATGTTGCCTGTTCTCCCCTGAATTTCTCAGATCTCCATGGTAAATAAGGACTCTCGTCAGGATCACTTAGACCTTTTTTGTAACCGCCGAAAACAACATCCGCGTATCTTTTTATTATGAATTTATTATGACGAGCGATTATCTTGTCATCCTCCCGATCAGGAGGAAAATATTTGTTTATCCAATTGGTATCCTTGTTTATCTCTGTTCGAGCTAGGGGGTGGGGGTGATCTGGGCCTGTACTCTTCGTGTTGAAATATTCTGGAAACGTTAGCATAGCATCTCCAAAACTAGAACTTGTTGACCAACTATACGCTAACGTGTTGACACGAGATAGCTCCGGGCTTAAGCCGATTGGCAAGTTAATCATTGCATAATCGCTCTCATACTTATAAACGGGGTCACCAGCAGTATTCTGGTTCTTTGTATTTAATATTGTAAAGAAGCTATCTTGAACCTTTTTTGAATATGTGTTATCAGTAAGACCTTTCAAATATGCATTCGTGTATTTTAATGATGGAATATGCATTTTCTTGAGATCTTTATGGTCCTGATGAGATTTAGCCATAAGGCCGGGGTTAGCATGCTGAGCTGTTGTCCAATAAATCAGAGAGAAAAGCACGTTGGTTTTCGCACCGCTTTGGTTACCCTCCATTTTCCGTTGAGAAATGACTCTTCTGTTCGTTGTCATGGTAGTTCTTCGTAGTCCCGTTTTCACCATGTCAGCGAGTTGCCGACGTATCACCTGATTTAAATTAATCTGGAAGACATTATACGTTTTATTATCTGCCCAAAATTTAGTAAGGCCCTCATTTGAGCATGTTTGCATACCTGTCTGAATAATTGCCTGGTCACTCTCAGGCGCCGGCCATGGATCAACAGGAATGCTCTCACGAGTATCTCGCTCAAAATCTGCAAGTGTCTCTGAAACGTAAACACTCGACTCTAAGGTTTCGTTTAACTGTTTTGGCTCACTACCATCCCCATTAGTATTTGCCTCAGCAAAAATACTAGTGCTACCGCCAACAAGAGCTAATAGGAGTAATGTTCTGAATATGGTATGTGCATTCATTGATTTTAACCTCTTTTTTATTATTATTTTAAGTTCTATCAATTAATACTTTTTTATCATTAACTCAGTTACGGTGAGCCGGTTGTTGGTGGCGCAGATTTCTTGTCATGATCAAAGATAAACGCACTAAACTGTGTGGTTCCCAGTTTTCGAGCAAAGACAATTCTTGCTTCGTTATTTAAACCTCTGATCATAATCTTCTTGTGCAACGAAGTAGAAGGACTGTTTTGAGGATTATTAGGATCTGGGTTTGATACGATTTCTTTGTCTGACTCCATCACCAAATTTTTAGTATCGCCTTCTGATTCAAGATAGTAACGGTAAAACTGTAACGGATATATGATCACCTCTGCCTGACCCGAATTTTCATCACCATCACTCGTCATAGAAGCAAAATTAATAAAAAAATGAGGGTTTTGCGATGGTACTTGCCTCATAAAATCTCTCACTCGACTTTCCATCTTGACGTTAAATTTATCAACAAAAAAGAAATTAAAATCATTCATTGCAGCATCAAACAGTCCCGTTCTGTTAATTGGCTTAGGGAAATCTTTAAAAAATTTACTACACCCATCGCCTCTTGTACCGCACTGAGTTAGCTTAGCTAGATAATGATTAACATGACTTTCGTATCTTATTTGTTGTGGTGTTTTTTCATTTTTGTCTTGATCAACAGGGTCACTCAACGTGGTGACAGCGTCAAGAGCGTTTTTACAGTTCGGTGTGATAGCCTTGTTATTGTCGTCACCTGGTATTTGATTACAGCTTTCTAGTTTTTCTATTTTCATCACAAAGTGAGCTTCAGGCACCAGGGAAAAATAAGCTAGATAATAACGATTTTCATAACTACTGATGTTTTTATGACCCTCAAATTCTGATAATGATCGAGGTAATATCAAAGCTGAATAATTATTTGCTGGTGTAGTATCTTTTGTTCTACCACTTAAACCATCAATAACAAATGATTCCAACTTCAGTTTCGGAGCGCTCATAACATAAAAAGGATTTTGTTTTCCCGGTTTTTTAAGAGACCATCCAGCAAAATAGCGCTTTTCTGCACTGGATAACACCGCATTTTCATAGCGAGCTTTTTTAGGAACAAAAAACTCACCTTCGCTGTATTTCTTTCTAATGTATACATTGTCTGTAGTAGGTTTTGTCGAAAGAACACGATCACTAAAAAAATGAATCCCCTCGCCCCTAGGCTCTTTAACCAATGTTGTTGCATCAAAAGAATCACGAGCGCCATCTTTATCTAAGGTAAAAAAGCAAGGGCCATTATCAATATTCATACAATCCTCACCATACTTGACAAACAGTTTAGTATAATTCATCGATACGGCACTACGTTTCATGACATCGAGAAAATGGACCGAAAAATGCTTGTGCCTCACCATATGGAGTGCATGAGTACGCTCTGCCAAGCTGCTGCCATCACTCCCGCAGATACCAGACAGCACAGTATCACACAAGGTTTGGCTACCCAAGGTTAAAACAGGGACAAATAACCCCAAAGTTATGATTAATTCAACTAAAGAAAAAGCTTTTTGAGATACTAGTAACTGGCGCTGTTTAAGCCACCTATTTAGGGTTGATGATGAGGGGGGGGGGGGGGAGCTTTGCC
>JAPOQT010000192.1 GCA_026710525.1 Pseudomonadota bacterium | reverse complement strand
ACCCATGACTAACCACCCTCAGCGCTATGCTGTCATTTCCGTAAGTGATAAAACCGATATTCGACCTTTAGCAAGAGCCCTTGTTGCCTGTCAGATAACGATTTTAGCCTCTGATGGAACTTATGATTATTTGACCTCATCAGACCATGATGGTGAGCCTATCCTCCCTCCTCAGATCCAAACCATTGCAAGCTTCACTGGTTCTTCTGAAATACTCAAGGGTCGGGTTAAAACCCTGCACCCAAAAATCTATGCTGGTATTCTGGCACAACGCTCTGATGACGAGGCAATACAAACCTTAATAAATATGGATGGGGGTTTCATCGATTACGTTATTGTGAATTTTTACCCGTTTGCTGATTATGTTAAGGAGTATAGGAAGTCTCAAGCTAGCAATAAAGATCATCACGAAACGGCCCTACAAAATCACATTGATATTGGTGGTCCGTGTATGTTACGCGCTGCAGCAAAAAATTGGTCAGACGTGGTGGCATGTTGTGATATTCACGACTACCCACTACTCATATCGGCCCTCAAAGAACACCAGCAAAACGGCAGTCACCCTGGACCTTTAACGACTCAGCAAAGAAAATATTTAGCTGCTAAAGCTTTCCGTGTCACCTCTGATCTTGATCATAAAATCAACCAAGTCCTCAGTGAGACTTTAGACACTGCTGACACATCGCCATCATCGTTATCATCCTTTACCATGTCAACGGAAACCATGATGGCACACACCCTTCGTTATGGTGAAAACTCTCATCAAAAAGCTAAGTTTCTCTTTCACGGTGCAGAGCCTGAATATTTATCAGATCTTCAGATTCTGCAAGGAAAGCCTCTCTCGTATAATAACTATCTTGACCTGAATAGTGTTGCCAAACTACTCAGTGAGTTTTCATCGCAAAAACTGTGTGTCATTATTAAACATGGCGCCCCCTGTGGCTTTGCTCTCAGTTATGATTATGATAACTCGGATGGTCTAGTGGCGAAAGCCATGTCATGTGACACCCTATCGTCATTTGGTGGTGTGGTTGGCTGTTCTTTTACCATTACTGGATCAGAAGCAACTGAGCTGAGTAATATTTTTCTCGAAGTGGTGATGGCCCCCAACTTCTCCCAAGAAGCCATCAACATTTTTGCTCAAAAACCCAACCTTCGTCTGATTGTGGCTCCTTGGCTGAATTCACCAATGAAAATCGAGGTTCTTCGTCAAAAAACCCGGTTTCATGTGCGCTCTGTGTTGGGTGGTGTTCTGGTGCAGACAGCAGATCCACCGATCGATTATGAACTCAACACCCATCTCATTGCCAAAGCTGAAGTGATGGGTAGTAAGCAACCAACCCTCGAAGAAAAACAAGATGCCCTCATGGCGATGAAAATCGCTAAGCATTTACGCTCCAACAGTATTGTCCTCGTGAAAAACGGTGCTCTCTTAGCCCAAGGATCAGGATTTACCTCTCGTATTGAGGCTTGTGAAGCTGCCGTCAACAAAGCCTATAAAATGTTCCCTGATGATCTGGTTGGCGCTTCTCTAGCATCAGATGGATTCTTCCCTTTTAGGGATGTGATTGATTACGTCGCCCCATTTGGGGTAAGCTGTGTTGTGGCACCAAGAGGATCTGTGAGGGATCAAGATTCTTGTGATGCTGCTCGAGAACATGATATTGCTCTGATATTTACAGCAAGACGCCACTTTTTCCATTAATGGAGACCGAGTATTTTCTACCTCTTTTTAAAATGGCTTCATCTTATTAGTATGATCAGTTGGATGGCTGGGATTCTCTATCTCCTCAGACTGTTTGTTTATCACTCAAAAGAAGAATGGAAATCTGAGAAGAGCCACGCCATGCTTTGTGTCATGGAAAGAAAGCTCTTTGTTGTGATTACCCGACCAGCTATGGCCCTAACTTGGTTGTCAGGGCTGGGAATGGCTGGAATCAATCATAGCGTGGCTTCGTCCCCATGGTTTATGTTAAAACTATCTCTCGTCGTCTTGTTGACCTTTGTGACAGAGCTGGCCGGCGCCACCAGTAAGAGATTAAAAAAACAATTAACCACGAATGATCACTCGCCTATTCTGCCGACAACTAAGAAACTCTTATGGATCAATGAAATCCCTACTCTACTCATGATGATTATTATCTATTTGGTGATTTTTAGACCTTTTATGTCGTGAAGAGTTTGGTCCCATCTTGAGACCCTCTGGCTACTTGGTTAATAGCCTGAAACTTATGATCGCTGCTCTGTTTTACTTGACTCATAATACACTCTGGATCGTGGTAATAAAGAAGGTACCAACCTTCCTGAGCAGCTCGCTCTAAAATCTGCTTTTTTTCTTCAATGATTTTTTCGGGAAAACGATCGTAACCACAGGTGATCGGTAGCTGTAACCAAGCAGTTCCAGGAATCAGATCACCACAAAAAAAGACTTTATTATTGCCTTGAGGATCCAGGGAAAACAAGGTATGAAGTTGGCCTGGGGTATGACCGTCTGAGTGGATAAACTCAAATTTATCTTGCAAATTAAGGCCACTATTAAAACATTGACTCACTGCTCCCGGCAGGTCATAGTTATCTGATGGAATTTGGTGGATGTTATTCTGAGTTAGGGATGTGGTCAACCATTGGCGCAGCGGATCAACAAAGGACGCTTTATCCCGCAAATGGGGATTAAGTGCCCTCTGAACCCCCTTAACACTCATCAGATATTTAGCTTTTTGAAACATACTAGGATCTCGTTGTTGCTGCCAAGTAGGATAGGGGTAAAAAAGACCACCAACATGATCAAAGTGAAGATGAGAAAGAATAATAAGGTTAATATCGTTAGTGGTTATAGAGGCAGCGAGTAACTGTTGTCTGAGTTGATGGCTATTAGGTGGTGTTACTCCGTATCGGCTAGCCACTTTTTGCGGGAAAAAAGGACCAAATT
>JAPOQT010000191.1 GCA_026710525.1 Pseudomonadota bacterium | reverse complement strand
ACTTTCTTTTTGGCTACGGGTAATCATAATACAGGTGGTCCTTGGTTTTTCTTGCTTTGATATAACTTCGTGTGCCCACAGTTGTGTGATCTCAGGTCTATTATATCGTGATATGAATTTATGCTGCTCCAAGAGATGATGGATCGAGTTTGATGCCAGGAGACATGGTGGCTGAAAGACATATTTTCTTCACGTAAGTTCCTTTGGCTGATTGCGGTTTTGCTCGCTCTAGGGCTTCCATAATAGCTAATATATTGCCCTTCAAGGCTTCGGTTGTCATACTCATCTTACCGACGGGTACATGAACAATACCAGCTTTATCAACACGAAACTCAGCGCGACCTGCTTGAAGTTCATTCACCGCCTGAACCACATTATGGGTGACCGTGCCCAATTTTGGATTAGGCATCAATCCTCTAGGGCCGAGGATTCGTCCTAGTTTACCAACAATCCCCATCATATCAGGTGTGGCAATAGCCTGATCAAACTCTAACCAACCTTTTTGCACTTTATCAGCTAAATCTTGACCACCGACCGCTTCCACTCCCATGTTTGACACTTCGAGTGCTTTATCTCCTTTGGCAAATACAACAATACGCACTGTCTTACCACGGCCAAAGGGCAGGGGTACGGCACCGCGAATATTTTGATCAGCATGTCTTGGATCTAGTCCAAGATTCACAGCGATTTCCACAGTATTATCAAAATTGGCATAAGCACAGTGTTTCAGAAGTTCAAGAGCACTATCTAAATCATACAATTTACCACGAGCAATACGAGTTAAGGCGTTGAGGTATTTTTTACCAGATTTCTTCCCTGTTTTCTTTACCACATTACCTGAAAAAGGTGTTGTTTTCTTGTTGGCTAGGTTGTTTTTGTCCGAGATTTTGTAGGAACTATGTGATGGTGTTGTCTTATTTAAGTTAGCAGAATCATCAGTTAAATCAGGGTTTATTTGATCTTGATCACCAGGATTTTCTGTTATTTGATTAGCTTTATTCAAGGTGGTATCTATGTCGGTTAAGTGGTCACTACCGTCATTTGATAGCTCTGCCATATCATCTGAGCTCTTCACATCTGAAAGAGATGATGAGTCAGGTGATTCTTGATCATCAGGGGTGAAAAAAGAGTAAACCATGGAAAACATCAGTCCTGGGTAAGTAGAGAGTTAATCTAAATAAAACGCAACAAACATTAAGATGATTTTACCTCAATCCCCATTGAGCGCGCTGTGCCTGCAATAATTTTTTTCGCACCGGTTAAATCATAAGCGTTAAGATCTTTAAGTTTGGTTTTAGCGATGTCTTCAACTTGTGATTCGGTGATGGAACCAACGATCTGCGGGGGAGCTTGCGAGCCTTTATCCAAACCGGCTGCTTTTTTAATAAGTTTAGAAGCTGGTGGTGATTTGGTGATAAAACTAAATGACTTATCCCCATAAACTGTGATTACGGTGGGCAGAATATCTCCAGCCTGCTTTTGGGTTTTACTGTTGAACTCTTGACAAAAAGCCATAATATTAACCCCACTTTGACCGAGAGCTGGGCCAATAGGAGGGGCTGGATTAGCTTTTCCGGCAGGTATCTGGAGTTTAATGTAGCCAGAAATTTTTTTCTCTTTTTTTGCCATATATAATCTTCTCTTTTCTGTTCCTATGTTCGTTCCTGCATAATGAGGACGTTGGGTTTAATGATAATGAGCCCTATAACGGCGCTGATAACTCAGGGTGGTAATCTATGACCTTATTAAGTTAAGCTTTCGTCATGTCAAAAAAATAATAGACACACCTATGGAGCAGGTGAACCGGGATCATACTGCCTAAAAAAATCATTGTCAACAAAAATTTTCAACAGTTACTAATGAGATGCCTGACCTCAACCCAGCAAAAGCTCTACGAATCTGTATCCCTTTCATCATTATAACTATCACAACTATGAATCAATTTTCTCCACTTGATCGTATCCTAACTCAACAGGTGTTTCTCGACCAAGAATACTCACAAGAACTCTGAGTTTCATTTGATCAGGCTTGACCTCATCAACTATGCCATCAAAGTTAGCAAACGGACCACCTGTGACTTTAATAGCCTGATTTCGCTCAAAGACAATGTCACTTTTTATCACTTCGCTTTGGACGTCATCATCGTCTTTCGGTGGTGCGAGAAAATGAAGAACATCCTTGTCAGTCATCGGTTTTGGATGCTTATGGTTACCAAGAAATCCAATAACTCTCGGGGTGTTAAGGACGGTAGAGTAAGCAAGTTCAGTGAGATCAACCTGAATAAAGATATAACCAGGAAACGAGGTTTTTTCCACCATTTTGCGGCCACTTTTTAAAACTTTTTCCACCAGCATTTTCGGCACCATAATCTCTTTAAAAGAGTCATCGACCTTGGCTCTTTTAATGCGATCAAGAAGATTGAGTTTAACAGAATCCTCAAGTCCAGCATACACATTCACAATATACCAGCGGTATTTAGCATCGATGAGACGGGCTAACCTTTGATCCTCTTCAGATAACTCGGTATCAGCATCATCGCCATCACTCTCATCACTAGTTGCCCGAGTGATAGGAGGTAGTTCTTGTTCTTCTTCGTCTTGTGTTGCTATCACAGTCACGGTCACCTAAATTTTCGTATTTGTGTTAATAAAACAAAGTTAGTCGTGGTCATACGACCTATAACATGATAATTTTTTTTAATAACCAAGACCAGCCAAGATCAAAAACCCCAAGAATTACAGCAAAGATAGCGACCACCACAACCACCACCCACGTTAGTCGTTTAGTGTCGTTGACACCAGGCCAAGTGACTTTGCGAAGCTCCGCCACCACATTGACGTGATGATCTTTTTTACCTGGCTGTCTCACATACAGCCAAACGCCCAGGGCGCTAAGGAAGGCACCACCAAGTGTGGTTGTAATAGGGTACCACTGTTGATATTTTTCAATCCAGCCGGTGGCAATGCCGACCGACTGAATCAGTTGATAGCCAACATAAAAACCAATCAGGAACAAGCAGACATAAGCGACATTGACCCAATAATTATCATCTTTTATCACGTTACCATCCAACAGTATGATGACGATAATGACACAGCCACTATCGTCTCAAGTGACACAAAACCATGGATAACATGGCAGGCACGGAGGGACTTGAACCCCCAACCCTCTGATTTGGAATCAGATGCTCTACCAATTGAGCTACGCACCTACAATCCGATTCCGTAATATTCTGGAGCTAAGTCCACAAATATTTGTATCGCGCCAGTAAGACGAGCTTACCTTATTTTACGATCTCAGACACAACTCCCGAACCAACAGTTCGGCCACCTTCTCTAATGGCAAACCGTATACCTTTATCCATAGCGATAGGTGCAATAAGTTCAACTTCTACGTCCACATTGTCCCCAGGCATAACCATTTCAACATTATCCGGTAACTTAATGGAACCAGTAACATCTGTTGTGCGGAAATAGAACTGTGGCCGGTAACCCTTAAAGAAAGGAGTATGGCGTCCACCTTCTTCTTTTTTCAGAACATAGACTTGCCCTTTAAAATGGGTATGAGGAGTCACCGAGCCAGGCTTTGCTAATACCTGTCCCCTGACAATATCCTCTCTTTTAAGACCACGCATGAGAAGACCAACGTTATCCCCAGCCTGTCCTTCGTCAAGGAGTTTGCGAAACATCTCAACACCTGTACAGGTGGTCGAAGTGGTGTCTTTAATACCAACAATCTCCACCGTATCACCGACCTTAACGATCCCTGTCTCAACACGACCGGTTACCACTGTTCCCCGACCAGAGATTGAAAAAACATCTTCGATGGGCATCAGAAATGGTTTTTCGATGTCTCTTTTTGGTGTGGGAATATAGGAGTCACATTGCTCAATCAGCTCAACTACTTTTTTTGCCCACGGGTCATCCAGAGAACTAGCATTGAGGGCATTCAATGCTGAGCCCTTGATAATCGGAGTGTCTTCTCCAGAAAAATCGTAGGAGTCAAGTAGCTCACGGACTTCCATTTCAACGAGTTCAAGTAGTTCCTCATCTTCAACCGCGTCACATTTATTCAGGAACACAACAATTTTAGGCACACCAACTTGGCGTGCTAACAGAATATGCTCCCTTGTTTGCGGCATAGGGCCATCGGTAGCAGCCACCACCAGAACCGCACCATCCATTTGCGCCGCACCTGTGATCATGTTCTTAACATAATCAGCGTGACCAGGGCAGTCAACATGGGCGTAATGACGCTGATTAGACTCATATTCAACGTGGGAAGATGAAATGGTAATACCACGAGCTTTTTCTTCTGGCGCTTTGTCGATTTCGTCAAAGGCTTTGGCATCACCGCCATAAGCCATAGCCATAACCTTTGTAATGGCTGCTGTTAATGTGGTTTTCCCATGATCAACGTGACCTATCGTACCAAGATTCACATGGGGTTTGTTCCGTTCAAACTTTTCCTTTGCCATGAAGGTCCTCCAATATTGCTAAGGCAAAAAATATTATGATCTCTGTCTGATTTAGACTTATACTATTGATAACTGATAACTATAACAACAAGTAACTGACATATGATGTGCCCACCTAAAGTAGAGCAAACGACTCTTTAATGGTGAGCAAACGATTTTATATATTATCACCACTTAAAAAGCAACCGTTAATTAATCGGAAATATTTTTATATCTCATTTTTCCTGGAGCTCAAGGCGGGAGTTGAACCCGCGACCTCACCCTTACCAAGGGTGTGCTCTACCACTGAGCTACTCGAGCATAAAACCCAAAGTACAAGATACGCAGGTGAGGTTCATCATACACTTAATTTTTTTATCGTCATGATGACATGTTCAGTAACGGTCTCGATGCCCCCTTTTTGTATTTTCCCTCAACCCACCAGACGATCATATCAAATAAATGAATGATTTCAAGCATGGAGCGGGAGACGGGATTCGAACCCGTGGCCCTTAGTTTGGAAAACTAATGCTCTAACCAGCTGAGCTACACCCGCAATTGGTTCAAATATATCATACACTCATTTTT
>JAPOQT010000190.1 GCA_026710525.1 Pseudomonadota bacterium | reverse complement strand
TACTCTTCTGAGTGTTTTACCATTAACCTAGTCGCATTAAATTCATCGCCTTGCTCACTGATTTTTCCTTCCAAGACAACCCCAGATCCCTCTTTAAACATATCAGGTAGTAGACCAAATTAAGGTTGGGTAAAGAGCACTCTTTAGATGAAACACCCTTGACTGAGCAGTGGGTCGTGTTACAAATATACGGGCGGTAGGGGTTTTGTGATGCTACGCACTATCATATGAGATGGAAAGGGTTATGCTAAGAATTCTTCTTATGGGTGGTGCTGAATATGTTGTTCCCGTGGCGGAAAAACTATTAAATCTTAACCATCCACCAGGTCACCTGGTTGGGGTGGTGTGTCCACCAACCCAAAGATTAGGGAAAAGGGGTGCTGGTAAAAATGATTCAGCTCTTGCTATTTGGGCGAAGAGTCGGTTACCATCAATACTATGCTTACAGCCAGAAAACCCATCATCTCCAGAATTTATTCAAGTATTATCTGGTTTTAATTGCGACATGGTGATCACAGCAGCTTATGGTCAAATTCTCTCAGAAGAATTTTTAAAGGTTCCCACATATGGAGTGCTTAACATTCATCCGTCTCTACTACCCAAATACCGAGGGGCCACACCAGTGCCTGGTGCCATACTGGCTGGCGATACAGAAACAGGGGTAAGTTTTGTTAAAACGGTGAGAGAGTTAGATGCTGGTGATATTGTCTTGCAACAATCTGTTTCGATACTCCCCAACGAAAAAGCAGATGAACTGCTTACCCGTCTGTTTTATAGGTCCTCTCTTCTTGTGGCCCAGGCTTGTGCCCTTATGGCCGAAACAACTGTTCATTTCATGCCACAAGAGCACCAGTTAGCTAGTTATTCGAAAAAACTCAACAAAACAGATGGCCTAGTTGATTTTAATGAGTCTGCTTACCTTCATCATTTAAAGTTTCGAGCCTATGCTCCTTGGCCAGGTAGGTATAGTTATTTTGATGGTAAGCGAGTGCGGTTAAGCTACCAAGAGAGTGGTGTTTGTGTGCCAAAAAACACACTGTCTCCAGGGGGTTTTATATACGATAAACAGAGTAAGGCTCTGGTGGTAGGGATAAAGGGTGGTATTATTCAACTTGATTTCCTCACGGTTGAAGGGAAAAAAACCATGACAGCTCGAGAGTTTTGGCACTATGCTAACCAGAGGGATACTCCGTTAATTTTTGCCCTCCCTAAAGTTTAAAAATTGAGTCAAGGAAAGCAGATGAAGCATCAACGAGCTAAACACCCTATTTTTGTTGCGGTCTCTGGCACTGGTAGGCTTCTGAGTCACTTGTTAACCGTTGAAAGTCATCATAGCTATTCTGTGGTGGGTGTGGTGACCTCTCATCCTAATTGTCAGGCAGTAACAATCGCGGATAAAAAACATATTCCGGTGTTTTCCGGTGACTTTCCTCGGGTGGTAAATCAGCCAAAAACAGCAGCAACCATCCAGAATATTGAATCCTCTGAGATTCATGGTTTCTATCAAAGGTATCAACCTGTCCTCACGGTGTTAGCTGGCTTTATTCGACCGTTTCCCTTTGATGAAGAATGGCCAGCTCTAAACATTCACCCATCCTTGTTACCAAAGTATTCAGGGGTGGGGTTTTATGGTAGCAAGGTTCATCAGGCTGTGATTGCCTCTGATGATGTGGTAAGCGGCGCTTCATGTCACTGGGTTAGCGAAGAGTATGATCAAGGTGAGATCTTATCCCAAGTGGTTGTTCCTCGTCTTTTTGACGATAATGAGTACACCTTGGCTGCTCGTGTGTTTAAATCAGAAAAAAAGTTGCTACCAACATCCATTGATTTGGCTCTTAAGGTGGTGATAAGCAAATCATAATCGAGGGTAATCGATATTCACGGTTGAGCAGGGTTTTATGGGTCATGGGGCGCAGACAAGGTTAGATGGCATACTTCCTGTGTGGCAACAAGGTTACGCAGAGTTACAAGGGTTTTATCAAGAACAGGGCACCCCCCTTGGCGATGCCATCACCTATGTTTTGGCTAAACCCGGTAAACAGCATCGAGCTATCCTCACTCTGTTGAGCTGTGATCTTTTGGATCAAGGAGTTCGCCGGGCTCTTGGCGTGGCTCAGGCTATTGAACTTATCCATGCTTACTCCCTAATTCACGACGACTTACCAGCCATGGATAATGCCGATACGAGAAGAGGTCAGCCTTCCCTTCATAAAGCCATGGACGAGACCACGGCTATTTTGGCTGGGGATGCCTTGCTAACCGACGCTTTTTCTTGGTTGGTAAAAACATGTCCCTCGTCTTGGGGTGCCGCCACACTTTGCCGTATGATTGATATCATCACAGAGCTTACCGGCTCTCATGGTATGGTCTTGGGGCAGCTCTATGATTCTCATAATCCAGATATACAAACCTTACTATCTGCGAAATCATGGGTATTGGTTAGCCGCGAAGAGCTAAATACGATACTCGCTAGGTTACCAGCGCCTCTTCATTTGCCGGCTGTGATTAATCTATATAAAACAGGTGCTTTATTTGCGAGTTGTCTTGTGATGGGGTTTTTAGCGGGTGGTGGTGAGTCACTTCTTCGGTGCGACACTATTAAAGTCTTACGCTTGGTGGGTTTTAAGTTAGGCTTAGTTTATCAGATGGTGGATGATGTGCGTGACATGTCATCTGATTATGGCAAGCCAGCATTGAGAGATCACGATCTTGATAAAAACACAATGCCTAGGATTATATCATCGAGGGAGGTGATGGCTTTTGCTGGTCAAATGCTGAACAGGGCTTGTCAGGATTTACTCACCCAGGATTTGGCTGGCCCCGTGGCTCGAGATAAGCTGGAGAATCTGGTGTGGTATATTAATCAAATGTTGCCTGAACTCAGGGTATCCGAAACATAAAATCTTTATTCCTTTTTCTTGAGGTTGTCTAATGCTCAGCACGTCTAATTTTTTAACTTCTTGTTTAAGCTTTGAGGACCGGCAGGCTGGTGTTTCGATTATTTACTGCCATCAGAGTGATAAGTATGTGTATCATGGGTATTGTTTAGAAACTAAGTTGTCTCGAGATTTGATGTCGGTTGAGTTTGATGTCCTTGAAGATGCTATCAGCTATATTAATGAGGAGTTTTTAGGTTGGCAATTACAGTTATTTAATGATGATGGTGGTTGTGGTAGTTGTCATGCTAAGTAATGATAAGAATGCTTTTGTGATTCCGAGACCCTCTAAATACGGACCACGTTTATTATTGCCGCTACTGGCTTTACTCTTACCTAGTATGATGCAGGCTGAGCCAGCAGAGATGGCTACTCAGGATCAGATGGCTGGAGTGCTGTCGCGACTTTTTCAACAGTCAGAACTTAGCACGTCGCCTGAGACTGTGCTTGGCCCAGCTAGACAAGTTCCCGAGTTATCCAAATGTGTTCGATTGTTCAAGCGGGTACCAGAGGTTTCTGGTATCTCGGTGGTGGATCAGAAACAAAGGCAGAGTAAAACAAAAATACTCGCCACAGATAACCCGGAATTTTGGGAAAGTAGTTACCATTATGTTGGTGGTGGTTTTGGTGGATTTCTTTATAAATTGCGGCAGGGATTACAGCAAAAAGATTATAGGACTCTGGCTGCCATGATGCATCCAAGGTTAAAGGCTTCCGAATCCCAAATGATTCGTGCTCTAGGTCACCTACCCCTTGGTGACACTTTTCGGGTGTCATATCATGACGTGTGGGCTGTATATAGTCATGATTATTCGAGTAATGATGTTCCTTGTCCTGAGCAAAATGTGGTTCTTTCTCCTCTCTATGGATACCCGCTCCAATTTTTCCTTTGGCTTTCTCTCACTGGTCAAGAAGAGATGGCCCGTGTTCTCGCTATTGTTGTGCCGGTAAAGGGAGAGTTATATTTAGGGTTGTTACGAGCTCAAATGTGGACCTATCAAGGAAAAGCTCCAGGTGAATGGGTTGACGAAGCTAACAGCGAGGTGGCGAAGGGTGACGATATAAGCGCTTATGTTAAATATCGCATTGCTGAGAAACATTTACATGGTGGTTCCTATTTTCGTTTTAATCTCGAGGATAACATTAAGTTACAACTTGAAATGAATGATGCTCCAGCGCGGTGGTTTGCTGAGCTCCAGCGTGTGGTCTCCGTCGATTCATCGGTGAAAACGGTTAAGGCGACAGCTATTATGTCGGGGGGAGGTGTGGCTATTTTCTTTAGGTTTTCTTTGCCAAAGGAGTGGTCAGTGGTGGCCACTCAAGATCATTGTAAAAAGACTATCACACATCTCAAACAGTTTAGCTGGTTTCATAATTTATCAGGGATTCGTTGTGGTTATTACCTGCCCCATGAAACTAATTTTAACCGGGATGGTCCTCTCGGCAGTATTTTTATGCTTAGTGACTCTGTGAAAAATCAGTCAAAGTAAATCAGTTAGTCGAGATGGTTTTCAATGACCTTGAGCCTTGGTTTGATTAAAATATACTCTCGTGCTGGTAACTCATAAACAAACCAGTGCCACTCAGGAGATGATGGCTGATCGAGGAGGCTTTCAGCAGTCTTTCTTGTTCTGCTAATGAGTTTGCTCACAGAGTTCAGTAGGCTATCTCTTTTACGTGACGACACATTGTGGATGTCAGCACCGTAAACTTGTCGAACAATTTCAGCTCTGGTGAGTTTGAGCTCGGGTGCTTGAATCATGGCGTGAAACAGTTGCCAAACTAAGTTTTTTTTGTCAAATACGAGGACTTTATTATGAAAGGCAATACTTTGGTTTAAACAGATTGGTTTGGAGGCAGATCTTAAGAAAAACTCTTTTTTTACCTCGTATAAAATAGGTATGAGGGTGCTATACTCAATGTCAAGGGTATGGTGTAATTTCTGTGATAATAAGTCGAGGACCACGTCACAACCGGAACTCCAATCAAAAGCGGTTTTTTTAGACATTTTTATCATAATATTAGCCTCCCAATAACTAGCAAAAATTTTGTCTGTCACAAGCTCATCTGAGCTGGTCATAATTCATCCCTATTATTAAAATAGGGATTTTTAACAACTTTAAACAACTTATACCACATCATTTTTTAAAATCAAGAAAATTTATTACTGAAAACATGTTAGATTTCCGATTAGGTATAATGACATTGGATTACTAAGTTAATATTTTTGTTTATCAGCGACTATAATTAAGTTTTAAAGCAAAGTAGTGATTTGATTATGTGGGCAATTTCTCGTAAGGTAATAAATACAAAAGCATTATATTTTGGTGCCATGATAAGGCACTACGTATTATGTTCCGCTCTTATGTTGATAGTTGGCGTAGCTGTGATCACTTTTCGGGGTTGTTCTGCTGATGCACCTACTGTGGCCCCCATCGACGATGCTGCTGCCAAGAAAAATTTTCCTATACCTAAGCCAGATCCTCCTGCTGAGCCAGCATCGACGCCACCAAGTACGAGTAAGGTGCCAGCCACTCCTAAGCGAGATTTGCCTAGACCTGTGCAGACTCTACGAGATAAGGTGGCAAGAGATCATTGTGAATCAATAACATCAACAGCTGGTGAGAAAATTGAGGCAGCAAGAAAACCTTATGCATGTCGTTTTAAAGAACAGAAAACATGGTTAAATAGTCGTTTTCTTTATAATCAAAGGCCTGAGCCAAATTCTTGCACCAATCAAGTCAGTGCTGTGTTTCAGGACACTTTAAATGATCGTGGTAAAACGGGTCGGCAGTGGGTAAAAAAGGCGTGTAAAGCTGCGGTTGATAAGGCGTTAGAAGGTTTCGAAGGCACTCCTACTGAAAATCAGTTAAAAGAGCGTTTGGACACCTTACTAACGGCTGAAGGTGGTGTTCACAATATTGCCCATCATATGATCAAGGCACGTGAGCAAATCAACCATAATTGTAGTGCTAATGATAGCCCCATTAAAAAAGCAGGTGATCGATTCCCTAATAATAGAATTACTGCTAACAAGATCTATGGTGGTGTGGTGAAAGCGAATTATCTTTACCGCCGTTATTACGATTATTCTCGGAATCCAAAAATACCACCTCTGGTAGCGCGTTATTGGAATATGTTAACCAGCTTTCAGGCTGTGAAATATTACCGGCGTCCTTATGATACCAATGAGAGCTCGTTATCTCATTCGGAGGCTCTCTTAAATATTAGGTCCTATATTGGAAGCGCTAGCACCGAATCATTTATTACTCACAAACCTGCAAGGGATATTATTACCCTTCGTGAAGTACAACTGAAATGTGCAGGGCATCAGGGTGCCTACAACAGGCCAGAACAAGGTAACAGTAACAAGCTTGGTAAAACGTTTTTTGATGCCACAACTTTTTGGGTGTCGCACGCAGAAGTAGCCAGTGGTCACTGTGCAATAGAAAGTGGTACTGAGTTTGGCACGAGACATATAACATCGAAGCCAAAAATTGCTAAGGAACCAGTTAAAACGACAGTGCCCCCTTTGTCAGGTAGAACATGTAAGGTTTTTAAAAATCGTGGGGAGTATGGTGTTGAATGCTCATGGCAACCTTCGCAAGGGAATGATTTATGTGGGGCAGGTATAACTCCCGTGCAAAAATACTGCGCTCCCGGCAGTGGTCAGCAACAAAGGTGGCATAGATTATTTCAATATCGGAAGACACCTGATGGAAGGCAGACACCTGGGGGAAGTGATGAACATAGAGATAATGGTTTTGCACATATACGGGGCGGGCACAAAGATACCTCGTTTGTCGTTGATCCTGAGTGTGCAGAGTCATCAGATTCAGGCCTAAGTGATTATTGCGACCACCATCATCAGCCGCGGGTACCAGATAATAATCTTCGGGCTGATGGTCAGGTGAACTTACAAAGCCCTGATTGTGCTGGGCAAGACTCAGCAGGCGAAAAGAATGGACAGTGGGTTACAGAAGGTCATGGATTTACGCATTGTCACTCATACGAACCATTTAGTAAACAGTTAAGATCCGTTAAGCCTACTTCGGAAGATACCCATGGTTATAAACCTCATGCACATTTACTCGATATCAGAGGGCCTGGCCATATTCTAGCTAATCAGGTGCCAGAAGAGACGTGGCTACTGCAGCGCCTGCTGAGTGGAATAACTGGCGGCTCTGGTAGACCGACGAGGTCATCAAATGCATTATCTTATACGGTACGCCCTTATGCAGGCACACCTTATCGACCGCTATGGATTATCGATGGCCAGCTTCATCATCAACAAAAACAAACAGGCCACGGAGGCGAGTGTCACTATAGTCTCAACTATGACCGCTCGTCAGATAATATATTCAGCCTTCCTGCTGCTCAAAATCAAGTGAGAGCTCGGACTTGTGTTTTGAGTGAGGAGTTTAATACATTCGAGAGTTCCAATATTCTAGACAAGTTGGGGCTGCTACCAACTAGAGACGAGACGAGTAAGATTTGTGGTCTAGAAGTTAGTATGGATGGTAATCCTTCGAGGTCAGCGCGAGCTCGAGACTACGAACAGTATGATTTGTGCACTGACCCCGCTCTCACTGTGGACCCCAGTTTCAATAGGGCTAAAACCCAATTTTGCGAGTCTTCTGAGAATTAAAATATAAAATAATAATAAGACTCTTGACCTCTTACCTTATCCCACTTGACTATTCGCCAGCCCTATCACTGAGTACCAAGGTAAGTGGTGCTAATAATTCGCCATCATCTGCTTGATACACTCCGAGGCAAGAGTTGTACTCGCTTAGTACAAAAGCATCAACATGATGGAAATAAGAACTAGGATTCGAAATCCTCAGGCTTTCTGTTATATCATTAGCTGAATCTCTTGTTTTATACAAAAGAACATCTTTAAAGTATCTTTGAGCAAACAAGAGATGGCTTAATACCGGACCTTTGATATGCCGAGTGGTGAGAATTAAAGCGCGATCTCCCACAACCTGATTATCATCATGCATAAGATATTTTCCTTGGTAAACGACATGTTTACCCAGTTGGTCGAATGGAACAGTAAACATGGTTTTGCCTGTTCCTGATTCACTTTCGGTTGTGTTGGCTAGCTCTTTGAGGATTAAGGTATTAGATAGCATGGTTTCGGTTAATGCGCTTTTTCGTAATTCTTTGTCACTATCTGTGAAGTCCTTAAGGGATGTCACCTCAACAGTGCCCACTTGCTTTTCAGGGGCGGTCTCTGCGAGTTTACTCAAAGCAGCTGTACCTGATGAATTAAATCCCACAACTACCGCTTTGCCTGGAGTATAATCAGGTAACTGAGAATCATCGAAAGATAGTTTATTGAGATAAGCGTTTTTAACAACAAAGAAAGCATCAGTGCCATCAACTAAACGAAATGATTTTTGTTTATCAAAAACATTAATAACAGCATTACCTTCGTTCATACATGCGTTGTCATTTGGTCCGGATATATTAGTGGTTGTGAGTTTGCCAGCGCCACTACTAGTTCGACAACCACTTGTGATGATCACCATGGCTAAAGCTATCAGTCCACAATAGACATTAAATGATCGAAATTTCTGGGGGGTAAGCATAACATAGCCTTTCTTATATTATATGAATCGAATCTTGTATCCTAGCTGTCCTGAGACTACCTAAAAATAGTGCCCCAAGACTGGGGGCGATTATACCACATTCTTGTCGGATTATTCAAGAAAAATTTTAGTTGACATCATGGGTTAGACAAGTAGAGAGCACATGGGATAGTCATCAATATCCTCTGTGAGTTGAATGCCAGCACCCTGAAACTTTTGGTGTTGTCTCTTCATCACAAAATATTCTTAAGCGTAAACCGGTTATGAGAAATAAAGATGGACATGGTCAAAATTAAAAACTTTGTAAAGTCCAGGGGGGTAATAGTTAGGATGTTATCACTCTCCTCAAAAACATGACATTCAATATCAATAACGCGACTCACAAGAAAACAGCAAAGAGTTATGGTGGTTAAGCTGGCCCTGAAATCAGGATCTTACTTGCCCAAGCAAAACTGTGAAAACATTTGATCGAGGAGATCATCTGTTGTGATGTTGCCTAAAATCGAATCTAAGGAGTCACTCACGTTTTTCATTTCATAAGCTAACAGTTCCTCATAGTCATCTGTTTCCGCTAGCTGAAGAGCCTGATTCATATTTAACAAGGCTTGATCAATCGCCATTTTTTGTCTTGGTGTACAGATAAACACCTCGGGATTCAGTAGTACAGAAGACTGACTGGCAATCCTGGCGATCTTAGCTTTAAGAGGCTCAATACCTTGAGGTGGCTGGTCTGGACCTAAGGCGACCACCACATCCGAATCCTCTCCCCAGGCGGGAGGCTCAGTGATTTGATCACCGAAGGTCCGTACCTGAAGCATCGGGGCGGAGATCTGTGCTCCTGAAAAACCAAGATCATCACCATAACAAGACAGATAATCAGTAAGGGATAGGGGCGAAGCATCCGTGTTTGGTTGCACCACAATCACAAGATCAGCCTTTAATGCAAGTGATAATGTTTTTTTGATGGCGATGATTTCCGCCTCGGGTATTCCATCCCACCCTAACTTCTGAGGCACTTGTAGGGGTTGCCTGAGCCCTGCCGTATCGTAAACAATGACTTTATGGCCACGAATTAACAAAGATACATCAAGATAGTCTCTTGTCGTTCCTGGGGTATCAGTAACAATTGAGCGCGATTTTCCTGCTAAAGCATTCATTAATGACGATTTTCCAGCATTGGCCCGGCCACACAGCACAACCTGTAAGCCATGAGTAGCCACTCGACCAGAAGGATAGGTTATTTGCAGTTCGAGGAGCTCCTTGCGCAGCTCACGGATCAATAACAAATATTCGGATTGATGAAGGTTTTGTGTGTCAGATTCTTCAGGAAAATCGATCGACGCTTCAATTAATGAACGAATATGAATAATCTTTGTTCTAATTGACTCGATATGTTCTCTAAGAGCACCACGGACCAAAGTGCGAGCCGCCCTCCACTGACTCTCAGAAGTAGCCTCTGTGAGCTCCCTAATCCCTTCAGCTTGTGTGAGATCAATTTTGCCAGCGAGATAAGCTCTTCTCGTAAATTCTCCCGGCTCTGATGCCCTAAAACCAAGACGTAAGCAGACCTTAATCACACTGTCCACAAGATATAAACCACCATGAATATACAACTCACAAACATCCTCGCCAGTATAAGAGTTTGGTCCTTTGAAAAAGACACAAAGACCATCATCAATCACCTCACCCCTTTCAGGGTCAATGACTTCACAGCGAAGCATCTTACGGTCGTGTAATGGCCAATCCTTGGGAGATAATGTTTTGGCAAATCGCAGGCAAGGTCTCAGTAACTCATGACACGACTCACCAGAACACCGTATCATAGCAACAGCACAAGATAACCGAGGAGTGACCGCACAGATGATAGCTGGCTGATACTCTACTGCTTGAGCCATTGTTAGCGCCTCAATTTAGCTCTGGTCATCGCCAGTGATTATGGGGGAAATAACGACTTTTTTACGCGCTCTATGACCCTCTGATTTTGAGCGTACACGATGATCACTTTGCAAAACTAAGTGGATCATTTTTCGGTCGTATGAGCTGTCATAGTCTAATGTCGCAGACTCTCCGGTTTTTACCACCTCATCCGCCACAGATTTGGCATGATCAAGAATTTTTGATTCTCTCGTGAATCTGCGAAACTGGCCATCAATAAAAATCTTAAATGGTAACTCTCTTTTAATGTGTCTAGGCTGTTTTCTGAGGAGGTGCTCTAAAGAATCAGCAAGCAGCAGATCACTCATCAGCAAGTCGGCGAACTCTTCTGAAGCCACATTAAAGATCACCCTTTGACCTTCTAAGGAAACATCTTTTTTAACTGATATTTCAGCTTTTAGACCAAAGCCATAGGAGAGAATCTGGCGTAGATAGTCGCTCAGACCAGAGATAATTTCTGTTGTTTGTTCCTCAGACATAGCCTCAGATGAAGAACGTGACTCCACATGACGGCCAAGCTTTTTTGCCCCTGATTTGGCACGCTGCCAGGCTTCAATGGTGATTTTTTTACCTAAACCTAAAAAACCACTGCTTTC
The DNA here is from genome assembly GCA_026710525.1 of Pseudomonadota bacterium. Classification (GTDB taxonomy): domain Bacteria; phylum Bdellovibrionota_B; class Oligoflexia; order Oligoflexales; family Bin106; genus Bin106. The sequence continues at coordinate 1,228 of JAPOQT010000190.1, read as the reverse complement.
TTTTTGCAACTGATACGCAACATCAGAGCGGGGAATCGCAAGCTCTGATGCTGCTTTCATAATGGCGAGATCTAAGTTTTTCCCTGTAACGGTCACTTTGGTCATACGCGCCTCCATTTTTTTGAATGGAGATATGGGCTTTAAGGTTAAATGATTTCTGATGACGTTAGCTTGTTAATGGCTGCTGTCAGGGATACTCTTTCATACCAAACTTCTATCACTTGTCCGCTGCTAAAACATCACGCTTGGGTTGAAATAACTCCACGTAACTGATAGCTTTAACGTTACTCTAACTAACTTGCCTACCTACTTTATTCCTGGCAATACTGTGGTGTGGGTATGCTTTCAGATTTTATTTAACCACTTCCCGTATATCTCCACTTTAAGATTTTATCCCATAGAACAGCTAGTCTTTACCAACCATCAAACTTTTTCTATGGACATCTAGATTGTGTAACACTGTGTGGGTAATTACTTAAGATTTTAAAGTAAGATGATCCATTCTCACTTATTTCCCACCTGTTTGAGCTTATAACTTAACTAAGAGTTTTTTTCAAGATGTTTCTTTAAATCTATTTAACTATAAAACATCATTCAATAAAAAACCCTCCGGTTAAGGAGGGTTTAATTTAAATGGGGCTGCATCTTGCGGCTCTCCCACACTTAATAGTGCAGTACCACCGCCGATGAAGGGCTTGACTTCTGTGTTCGGGATGGAAACAGGTATTTCCCCTTCTCTATAAACACAGCCACCAGAATCAACTGTCATACATAACTAAGGACCATTCGATCCTAGTCGAAAATTGCTCATAATAAAAACATACATATACCATCTCAAGATTGTCTTTTTGCTTTGCCAAATGGAGAGAAAGAAGAAATAAGATAAGCCGATCGATTCATTAGTAATGGTAAGCTCCATGCATTACTGCACTTCCACATCCATCCTATCAACGTCCTAGTCTTGAACGGATCTTCAAACTCAAAAAGTTGGGAAATCTAATCTTCGAGAGAGCTTCCCACTTAGATGCTTTCAGCGGTTATCTCTGCCACACGTAACTACCCAGCAATGCCCCGGGCGGAACAACTGGTGCATCAGAGGTGTGTCCAACCCGGTCCTCTCGTACTAGGGTTAGGCCTCGTCAAATTTCCAACGCCCACAGCAGATAGAAGCCGAACTGTCTCACGACGTTCTGAACCCAGCTCGCGTACCACTTTAATCGGCGAACAG
>JAPOQT010000189.1 GCA_026710525.1 Pseudomonadota bacterium | reverse complement strand
CTCCATCCCCTCTTACACTCGATAACAACTCGAATACCCTGCTTCGATGATTCATCACGAATATCAGAAACTCCCTGAACCTTTTTATCATTGACTAGGGTGGCTATTTTTTCAACAAGACGAGCTTTGTTGAGCATATAAGGAATTTCTGTGACCACAATCCGTGATTTACCACTAGAAGGACCACTGGAAATCTCTTCTATCTCGGTTTTACAACGAACAAAAACAGAACCACGACCCGTTTGATACCCCCGACGAATATTTTCCGCTCCATAAATCTCTCCGCCACCCGGGAAATCAGGGCCAGGAATATACTCCATTAACTCAGATAAGGTGATATTTGGCTTATGGATTAGGGCTTTTAAAGCAGAAATAACCTCACCTAGATTATGGGGAAGAATTTGGGTAGCCATACCAACAGCAATACCAGATGCTCCATTAACGAGAAGATGGGGTATTCGTGTTGGCAGTACAACAGGCTCTTGTTCTTTGTTGTCATAGTTAGGAACAAAGTCTACCGTGCCCTTATCAATATCAAATAACAAATACTCAGCGTACTCCTGCATCCTTGACTCTGTATAACGCATCGCAGCCGCTGAATCACCATCAAGAGAACCAAAGTTTCCCTGACCATCTATGGCTGGGTATCGCATAGAAAAGTCCTGAGCCATTCTCACTAAGGCATCATATACGGATGAGTCACCATGAGGGTGATACTTACCCAGAACGTCACCAACAATTCTGGCGCTTTTAAGGTAAGGGCGGTTATGAAACACCTTTAACTCACTCATGGCATAAAGGATTCTGCGATGAACCGGCTTTAATCCATCTCGCACATCTGGCAGCGCCCTTGAGACAATCACACTCATAGCGTAACTTAAGAACGCTTCGTGCATTTCCTGCTCTATTTGGGTGGCTTCAATAAGCTCTTTTCCCGTATCATCCATAATAAAACTTCCTGATTTATTAGGTTTTCATCACTCTTGTGTTACTGCGCTTTTCTTGCCATCACACATCTAAGTTTTGTACATTTAAGGCGTTTTCTTCGATAAAAAGACGACGAGGCTGGACCTCATCACCCATCAAGGTAGTAAACAATCTGTCAGCTTCTATGGCATCTGCCACACTCACTCTCACTAACCTTCTTTTATGGGGCGCCATGGTGGTTTCTTCAAGTTGATTAGGGTTCATCTCACCAAGTCCTTTGTAACGCTGAATATAAGCTCCTTTACGTGCTTCTGCCATTACCGTTTTCGCCAACTCACCAATATCAGCCACTTGTTTATCTTGGTAGTTGGTAGCTTCTTTGTCATCATTAGGTTTATCAGAACCATCTTTGACCTTAGTAGGTCGGCGTAAGGTTAAGGGGTTAGGTGCCATGAGTTTAGTCTTCTCATAAGCTCTTTTAAGCTCACAAAAATCAACTGAGCCTATTAACTCTTGATTTAAAACACTCATTTTCCAAACATTATCAATCCGGCTTTCAATCAGTATTTCATACTCATCTGGGATCGGTGTTTCTGGTGGTGGTTGGGGAGCGACTGCTTGTTCTCTCATATTCTGTTCCAAGCCATCATCTAGCTCGTCACTTGTCTCTTCCTCATCCCCTTCCAAGGTTGTGTCATCATCAAGGTTATCCTCACCCTCACCTATCTCTAGAACAGTGGTTACTTCAGTCTCCCTCAGTTGTACGTAACCCTCTTCATAGGCCTTTCCCGAATACATCTGTTGCAGATAAGCGCAGATTTCTTCACACCTTTTTTCCAGATTTTCTTTACTATTCCAATGAAAACTCGACGTGTCACAATCAAGAAGATACTTAATTACCGACACCTCAAATGAGTGAGATAGTTTTAATAAGGTTCTTTCCATAAATGTGAAATGAGACAACAATGTTGTCATCATAGCGTGATCAATAACCTGACCAGCCGCATCTAACACAACACTCTCTTTCAAACCTAATTTCATCGTGTATTGAGTGAGATCTTCATCATCTTTGAGATATTTTTCTGTTTTACCTTTTTTGTATAAATAGAGGGGAGGTTCGGCAATATACAAATAACCACGCTCAATGATTTCTGGCATATATCGAAAGAAAAACGTTAGTATTAATGCCCTAATATGAGCACCATCTGTGTCAGCATCGGTCATCAGGATAACTTTGTGGTAACGTATCTTTGAGACATCAAAATTATCTTTGCCTATTCCCGTACCTAAAGCTTTAATCAGTGTTTTGATTTCCACTGATGATAGCATGCGATTGAGACGAGCTTTTTCAACATTAAGAATCTTACCCCTCAGTGGCAAAACTGCTTGAATCTTCCGGTCACGAGCTTGTTTTGCTGACCCTCCTGCTGAGTCCCCTTCGACAATAAATAATTCACATAATTCTGGATTTTTTTCCTGACAATCAGAGATCTTACCTGATAACCCAACAAAATCTAAAGCCCCCTTTCTCCTGGTTAACTCTCGTGCTTTTTCTGATGCTAACCTGGAACGAGCAGCTTCGAGGATTTTAGATAAAATACTTTTCAAAGATTTTGGATTTT
>JAPOQT010000188.1 GCA_026710525.1 Pseudomonadota bacterium | reverse complement strand
AGATTATTACCAAGCGCAAAAAGCGGTGCTGAACACAGGTATCGGCTCCACTGCGACCATGGTTATTGGTTTTGATGAGTCTTTGGATGAGAGGATGTCGCATTTGGCCATGTTACGTGATTTTCAGGATGAACAAATCAAAAAGTCAGGACATCATATGGCTCTCAAAAGCTTTTTATGCTGGACCTATAAACCAGACAACACAGAATTAGGTGGCCAGGAGATTTCTGTTGAAGAATACTGTCGTTGGCTAGCCATATGCCGAATATATCTTGATAATGTGACTCACGTGCGGACCTCAGTTCTTACCCAAAACGAACGAGCCCTAGACGCCATTGCTTTTGGTGCTGATGATTTTGATCTCCCAACCGAGGATGAGGTTACCCAAAGTGCCGGGGCAACCATATCTCACCAGTTCGATAACATCCTCTCGTATGGCGAAAGCCTGGGCTTTCAACTCCACAAAAGAGCTCCATGGCGCCATAGTCACTAATCATAGTGGAATGATTGATTACGAATATGATGAAATATTGAATTTATCTTGAAATGATGATGATTTTATGATAGTAGACATACTTGTGACACACCGCCTGCTGTGTCACAAGATAAATAGGACACTCCTTAAAAGGGGGGTGCTTTAACACTTTAATTAACGTGAGGATGATATAACTATGCTACCCCAAAACCACTTGATAAATTTTGTTGTATTACGCCACCAAAAACTGGTTAACCGGATGATAGTGTCTCTCGCTGTTATCGCAAGCATTTGCTTAGGTTTAGCCGATATTGGTATGGCAGAAGAGCAGAGCCATACTGTCTTAGCTAGTGACAGTTTTTATCTCACTCTTACCCCTATTGTGCCAGATCACCCTAATCACTTCCAATTAGTGTCATGTCCAGCTGGAAACGATAGGGAAAACACCCTGGTACACTTTGGTAGTTGTTTCCCGGTTTTATGGCATGATAGTGAGCCAGTGACTTTTGTGGCTGTTCATGACCCCCACCATGAGCCAGATATGTCTCGGTTTCTTATATCATCAACTGTCCCATTCCTCGGCATTACTGCTACCGGTGCACTACCAGCCCTGAGTCATCGTATGACTAGTGGCAAGGTCGCTGTTATAGGGACAACGATTACTCTGGCACTCGTCATTCTGTACTCTAAAATCCAAGACCTTGTACTCGATGACGATAAAGATAAATTTTATCGATTAGTTGGTGCTGTCGGAGTACCTGAATTTGATGAGGTGCCACTCACCAAAGATGAGAAATATCAACAGCTCGTCAAGGATTTACGCAACGGCAAGACTCATCATCATGATCAGAGCCATCAAGGATCTTCTGATGATGAGTCAAAGGGCGAAGAACAAACTGCTAAGATAAGTGTTGTCGAGTTAGATAAGCCCTCTTTGGCTATCTCTCCTAGATTAGCTGAACAAATAGCCGAACTATGGCACACTTTATCACAACTAGACACTTTTCAAGCGACTCATGATACCTTTAGTACCATATGTCTTTTCAACCATCACTGTTTCTCTGTCAGGTGAACACCTCTTGCACCCACCGACTTATATATTAGAACAATGTCGAGAGGCGAAGCGGGTGGAAAATCCGGTTAAGGTGATTTTTGATCTTGACTCCACTCTTTTTAACACCTGTTTTCGAACTAAGAGCATCTTCGAAGAATTTGCCCGTGACCCCGAATTTAGCAAAAAATATCCACTGTTAGTGACTCGGATTCATTCTTGGCAAAATCTCCATGAAATCTACGACCCTATAGAGTTCGTCTCTTATCACAGTGGTATAGCCATAGACCCTTATTCTCAGCTTGCTTTTGATCTTCGTACCTATTGGCGCATTAGGTTTTTCCATGGCGCTTACCTCAGTTATGATCAGCTTTACTCAGGTAGCTTTCAAGTGATGAAACAGTTAGAAACCACAGGGTGTGACATCACTTACCTCACCGCAAGAAATCGCCGTGACCTCCTTGGTGGTACATTACTATCCCTGATACAACATGATTTACCTGTGCCAAAAGTCGGCGGTCTAGGGATAAAGAAACATGATCAACCTAATGTTTCTTTAATCATGAAGCAATGCTCTCGCAGTGATGAGAACTATAAGGACCATCAGCTAGCCCAGTTAAAGCGTGGTTATCAAAAGATTTTCTACATAGAAAATGAGCCTGGAATTGTTATGATGGCCAGGGAGCGTCACCCTGAGATCGCAACTTTTCTTTTTAACAGTGTACATTCTGGTCAGGTATCGTCTTATAGAGAGTTACTAGGTTCTTGCCAAGACGACTCTCCTCTTTCATTTGACTGCTGGCAAATGCTGTAGCATTCATATGGCTATCAAAATCCACATCCTATCATTGGTGTTTCCCTATGCAAAAAAGAATAGAGTCAAATATTCTTCTGACTGATGATGACCTATCACCACAGAGTCAGCATTGTCAGAAAAGCTTTGCCTATTTCATGGTCGGTATATCGAGTCTTCTTGAGTACTTACAAAGCCCGTACGGACAGGTTAGCCATATTATTCTCCCGAGTGAGTATCCTTTATCACCTGAGATAGAAAAGAAAATTTATCATTATCAAAGTACTCAGCGCTCTAAAAAGCAAACATCCCACAAGCAGGTGATCATAACAAAGGCAAGGACATTAGAGGCGTTAGTGTTAAGTGAACCTTGGCATATCCTTAAGCGAAAAAAAGCAAAACCATCCGATGATCGTTTCCTTCATCGACCACTGAAAGAATGTGTTTTTAGGGTGGTGATATCCTTATGGCAAGAAAAAATATTTACTGATACCGTTAAAGATGCTGACACATTAGTTGTGATACTTGATCATATCCATGATCCTAGGAATTTCGGAGCTATCATAAGAAGCGCAGCTTTTTTTGGTGTGAGATATTTATTTATCCCAAAAGACAGGCAAGTACCCCTCACAGAAACAGTTGTTCATTGTTCAAGGGGTGGTGTCGGGTATGTTCAGGTCATTCAGGTGGTTAACCTCTCTCGGATCATTAAACGCTTAAAAAGCCTTGGTTACTGGATTTTAGGAGCTGATATCTGTGCCAATGCAGAAAATATCTCTGATCTAACTGGTTTCTATGATCGCGTGGCTCTTATTCTAGGTCATGAAGGAAGTGGACTTTCTACTGCAGTGAAAAAAAAGTGTGATAGAAAAGTCACCATCCCAGGTAATAACTCTAGCATTTCATCGTTAAATGTGTCGGTAGCTGCAGGTATTCTACTCCAAGCTTTAAGTATGAAGTAAGTGCTCTTAGTTTCTCAATAATTGAATGTCACACACAAGCATTTAACCAAACAATGGCAAGAAAAAACCAAAACACCTTGCTTATGCTTTCTCCACCACCGTAAAATACTTGATGTTTAGTTAAGAGGATTAACTATGTCGCAGCGCCATCAGTGAGCTTTTTATGAGCTATACTGACAACATCGGGATCTTCTTTGCTAAATGCGAGTTCTAGTAGGTGAATCTCCTTGCCGCTGTTTTTGTGTTCTTCGGCGTAGCCTCGTGTTTTGATTTGCTCTATCCCTTTAGCTAACACAGTGTCTTTATTGTCACCTGATCGCAGGATTTTAAGTTCCATGACAAAAATCTGATTTTGATAGAACAGGTTGAGATCACCTGTGCCGAAGCTAGTTGATTTTTCTGCTTCACACTTAACACCAATCGTTTTAAATATGATCCAAAGAAAACCTTGATATACAACCTCAAAAGAGGCGTGCTGATAACACCGATGAGGTATATCTGCGAGAAAAAAGCGTAGTTTTTCTGCAAAGCGAGCAAAGTTATTTTCATCTAACAGCTTGATGAGCTCTTTGCCATCCTGTTTTGCTTTAAGAGTATTCGTACCGAGAAATTGTAGTAGTCCACGATACACCCCATCACGGACCTCCAGATTCGGATAGGTCAACTGATAGCGGATCTTTGTTCCTGTCTGTTCTTTTTTTACAATTGTTAGGTAGCCTGATTGGAAAAACAAAGCTCTTGGTTTAACCTTACCCACATCAAATACAATAAGATCTTCCCGGTTAATCCAACAATTGTCAAAGTCATCAAGGTTAGTGAGAGTATTTTTTTGGCCGAGACATTCATAGAGGTATGTGGGTGAGCCGGTTTCAAACCACCATGATCTGAATTTTTTGGCATTGAGCAGCAGTAACAAGCCATAGGAATTGTAGATTTTTTCTTCACCTAGCCAACGGTAACCGTTATACCAACGCCTGATCTCTGCTCTGTCTAGTGTTTTGATTTCTTCAGCGAATACCGTATCTAGATCATGATCAGTAAAACCACAAATACTATTATATCTGGGATCTAAACTAATATCTGTTAGATTGTTAAGACCTGAAAACAAACTACTTTTAGAGAACATGGTGATACCAGTGACAAAGACGAAACGAACATAATCAGAGCTATCTTTAATAATGCTATAGATTTCTTTTAAGCACTCTCTGTTCGCTACTGCCTGATCTGGTTTGTGAAGCATATCAAGAATCGGTTTGTCATATTCATCGACAAGTACAACCACCTTGTTACCAGTCTTCTTGTACAGACGAAAGATAACATCTTCTAATCTGTTAGGAGCATCAGTATCCGGTTCTTTCTCAGGCGTTAGTCCAGCCTGTTTT
>JAPOQT010000187.1 GCA_026710525.1 Pseudomonadota bacterium | reverse complement strand
TTTTTAATTAAACAGCTGCACTTTTTTAGAAGAGAAGCTACTTCATAAGATTGTTATGTGAGCATCTCATGACGTCCGTCGATAATATTTTTTTCTTCTTTTCCAAATACAAGAGCAATGAGATGAACAGGCTGCGAGCGATTTTTATAAGGCTCACCATAACCCCGGGTTTTGATCTGATCTATTGCCTGATCAAGCATCTTTTCACATTCGTCTTTATTTTTTGCCATCTTTAGTTCAAAAATAAATACTTGCTCAGCGTAGAGTACCACAAGATCGCACCGCCCTGCTTTAGAAGACTGCTCTACTCTAATATCAAGACTCTTAGAGTATAAGCTTGCATAGAGAAAAAATGAGTAACAATACTCATAGTCAAAAAAAGATTTGTCACCAGATCTTAGATTCCACTGATAAGGTTTGCCTTCAAGAGCGATGCGAAGATGATCATAAAACTGCTTAAAATTATTATTCGCTAAATATCCTGTTAGCTCGCTTTGGTAGTCATCATTGATTTGGTAGTCTTGAGTAATATATTCCATCAGACCATTATGGAAGCTTTTTTTTACCTCTAGATTAGGATAATCCAAACGATAGTATATGTCATCTTCTTTGTACACTTCTTCTTGAATAGTAAGAAATCCTGATTGAAAATAAAGTGCTTCTACTTTGACATTGTTCACACTAAATCTAACCAGCTGCTGATCTGGTATAAGGCAGTTTTCTAAGTGTAAAGGTCGCACTCTATTTTTGATAAGATAATAATAAAGATAACGCGGCGTTCCGTCTTCAAGCCACCAATATTTAAATTTTTTGTGAAAGAAAAGTTTAAGAAGTCTCGAATCTCCGGGTAAGTGTTTAAAAATACTTGGGGCGCAGCAAAGTCATTTCATGGCCATGTTTATGGATTCTTCATCTGTGACCTGCTGCAACGACAAAAAACAGCTCAGGTTCTCTTGCTGGTCCCTGAAATATCCTTAACTCCTCAGATGACCGAAGTGGTTACCAAAGCCTTTGGCGGAATGGTGAGCGTTGTTCATTCAGCTCTTAGCACCAAACACAAACAGCAAGAGCTTGAAGCTATTCGTTCGTTAAAAAAACAAGTGCTCATTGGCCCAAGATCATGTGTTTTTGCCCCATTTGCTCAACTTAAACTGATTATTGTTGATGAAGAGCACGATAACTCTTACAAACAATCGTCAGGCCTTCTGTATAACGCCCGAGATAGTGCGATTAAGCGAGCCCAAATAGAAGGAGCGACGATTCTGTTGGGTTCAGCAACCCCAAGTCTTGAATCTTATTACAATACTAGTATAGGTAAATATAAACTCGCCACACTCAGTGAGCGTGCCAGTGGTAAGGCACTACCGACGGCTGAGCTCATTGCAGCAAAACCAAGTACACGGCAAGGTAAAACCTTATTCCATAGTGATGATCTCAATCGTGATAGTTCTAGCGACATATCGCCAAAAATCATTCAAGCACTGAAAAACAATCACAGTCAAGGTTTACAGTCAATGGTGATTGTTCAACGCCGAGGATTTGCCCAATTCTTGTTTAATCTAAAAAGCCAAGAGACGGTTTCCTGTCCTCATTGTCAAGTGTCTTTAACCCTT
>JAPOQT010000186.1 GCA_026710525.1 Pseudomonadota bacterium | reverse complement strand
TATGTGCTTTCGTCCGGTCTTTAGCCTGAAGAATCAACTGCAAAGATGGTAAAGTGGACCTGGGTAAGCGGTTACCACTCACGGTTACCGCACTGCCAATCAGGTTTCTGATCATATGACGTAAAAATCCATCACCATAAAACCAAATTTCAATACTCGAACCAGCAACGAAAACACGAACATCTTTCAAGGTTCTGATCGTGGTTTTTCTTGGTTCAGATGTCTTGCTAAATCCTTTAAAATCATGTTGACCTTGAACACTGGTGAGTTCTTTTTCTAGTGTTATTAAACAGGTACTTTTGGGAATACTCCAGACGAGATCATAATCAAATGGGTACGGGTAAGGGCCATGCCATAAAAGATAACGATAAATCTTGCCTTGGTTATTCAGCAAAGGGTGGAAATCCTGATGACACCGAGACAGTGATATCACTCGAATTGTTGGGTGAAGTAAGGCGTTTAAACTGACCTGAGTTTTTATAAGATCCAGATCTTTTGTTGAACGAAACAAGCATATATGCTCATACGCTGACACACCTGCATCAGTTCGAGACGCACCTACTAATCGACCTGCGAGGGCAGCCACTCGCATAAGCTGAGCTTCGAGATGGTCCTGTATTGTGTGACCACCTGGTTGGGTCACAAACCCGGAATAAGGTCTACCGTCATAAGCCAAATGAAGCCGATAATGGAATAATTGGCTTTTTTGCGAATCAAGAGCGTGATTATTAATACCCATAATATCTCACCCAGCTGTTAATCTTATCCAAACAGATATGTGGGAGACATATCATACAATATACCAGCGGTTTGAGCTATACGTGAGTATGTGTGAGCTATGACAACTAAGCTAGGAGGCTTCTTGAACCACAGCATCACCGATATCTTGGTGGTGCTCTGAGCCATCAAAGGACAGAACCACCTTTTTACCAGCTACTTGACTAGCAATATGAACACCTCGACTCCAGAGATGATAGAGGGCCTCTAATGTTTGCTTAGCTTGCTCCATACTCCGTTCCTCGCCAGCAAATCGGTGACATAATAGTAGTTCGCCGCGATTTTTATAATTACCATCTGTGACCTCAATAATCGGCTGACCAAGGTTGGTAATTGAATCGAGTAATTGTTGTTTAATAGGGCCAAAATCCCGCGATGTAATTACCCTTTTTTTCTGTTTTGGATCATACTGATAAACAAACATTTTGTGCTCATGACAAAAATCTTCATCAAGAAACTCATCGATAAATGTTACGTCATTATGCCACTTGCGAATTTCAAAAATTTTACTCGCACCAAGTTGTGTCGGAATAAGATGATCTCTTCTTTGTTTTGGGTCATCATATGAGAGATATTTTATACCAAACTTACCTTCATCCCAGCGTTTTTTAGCATAACGAAGTAATTCAATGCCTAAGCGATAAGGATTTAAGTTATGACCGCTTTCAGCCACTACGCCAGCATGTAAATCACAAAAATCAACAATTTCTGACGGCTCTAATGGATGTACTGATGTCATGATTTTTGAGTGCCAATAACTCGCCCAACCTTCATTGAGAATTTTTGTCTGAGCTTGGGGTGCAAAATAATAAGCTTCTGTTCGAATAATATCCAACACTTTTTTCTGCCACTCTGAGAGGGGGGCATGGGCTAGTAGAAACTGTAACACATCCCTTTCAGGACGGACTGGAAAATGCTTTTTTTGTTGACGAAAGTTGTCGATCTCTTGCTGTTTAGCAGCTAGGACATCTTTCGGATTAACGTAACTATCCATATACTTTTTTGCTTGTAGCTTTGCCGGATGAGTCACTTGTCCTTCACCTGCCTCACTCACCACTGGGCGCTTAAAGGGACTATGTATATCAATGAGATTGTCGAGGGATAAGGAATAATCGATAAATCTTTCGACTTCTTCTTGACCAATATCTTCCTGGATTTTTCTTATACTACTAGCATGTGATGCCATTTGATCAAGCATCTTACGGTTGGTTTTAGAAAACCAATAGTTATTCTTAAAAAAATCGACATGACCATAAACATGGGCCATCACTGTTTTTTGCAAAACTAAAGGATTTGAATCTAAGAGATAAGCATAACTAGGATTCGTGTTAATCACGAGTTCATAGATGGTTGATAAACCGTAGCGATACGTTTTCGCCAATCGGTCATAGTGCATGCCCCAACGCCAATGGGGATAACGATTGGGAAAACCATGGTAAGCTGCCGCCGCATTGAGAGTTTCATGATCCACAACTTCAAAAATAGTATCAAAAAAATCAAGCCCTTCTTTTTTCGCAGCCTCACCGATGGAACACGCGAGGTCTCTGAGTTCAGGGGACAGTGATTGCTTATGAAATTTTGTCATAACTCTTTTTTCCCCGATTAACGACCACTACCAAGAAACGTTTTTAAGGCTGGGATAATACTCCCTTGGTCAGATATCTGACTAGCAACTACTTTGCCACTAGCTGGTAGTTGATAGTGCTTTGTCAGATCCTTGAGAAAATACCCTGAACCATATCTTGATTCAGTTTGACCATAACAAAATAAATTAGCTGCGGGTAATATCGATGAATCGAGGAGTTGCAAACATAGTTGGGTATCATTTTGCGACCAGTTATCACCATCAGAAAAATGAAATAAATAAATATTCCAGTCCTGTGGTGGAAATTCGTTATTAATAAGATCAATAGCCTTCTTATAAGCTGAACTTATTAGGGTGCCACCACTTTCACGAGTACGATAAAACAAATCTTCGGCAACAACCTTGGCTGTGGCATCATGAATAATGAATCGTCGTTCAACGCCTTTATATGAATGGGTTAACCAGGTGTCGAGCCAGAAGCTTGTGAGTCTTACCAATTCTTTTTGCTTATCTCCCATTGACCCAGAAACATCCATCATATAAATCATCACAGCTGAACCAAGGGGCTGATTAACCGCTTGAAAACTGCGGTATTTCTTATCATCCTTAATTGGCACCACCACTGGGTTTTTAGGATCATATATGCCTGAGGCAATACTACGCTTCAGTGCAGAGCGGTAGGTTCTCGTAAAATGATGAAGAGACTCAGGCCCTTGATTCAGAACACCAGAGTAACGACGATGTTTTTGCTCAAAAGTTTTATTACCCTTTTGTTCAATCCTAGGTAAATTGAGTTCTTCACCCAGTAACTGTCCGAGTTCATCAAGAGTGACTTCACTTTCATAAGCGTGATCAGCTGGACTTTGTGATGCTTGTCCGCCAGGCTCATCTGAAGAAGCAACATCTTTACCCACATCTCCCTTACCCTGAGCCACCCCTTTTTGTTGGTTATTGTTATTCGGTCCGTGAGTAAATTTAGGAAGATTAATTTGCGGCAAAGGAATGGAAAGGGTTTGAGATTTACGGTTACCTTGAGATGGTATTTGGGTAATAATATCCCCTGAGGATATAAAATTCTTCAACTCCTTGCGGACCTGTCCACGGACAATTTTTCTAAACCGACTGAGATCACTATCCATCTTGGTATACATAGGTCAACCTTCATCAAGAAGCCTTGCTGAGTGAGGGTCCTCTAGCGAAAATACTAGAGACAAAACTTAGGGCATCATTGGCACAAATTTCACAGTATCCATAATTCTTAATCAAACGATTTTTGACAATATCAATCTTTTCTTGAGCATCACGATCAACCACATTACTCACCAGTGTTGTGAGTTTAATCGTATCTTTTTGATCTTCGAACAACTTCAGCTCAAGGGCTTTATGTAATCGTTCATTACATCGAAAATCAAAAGGTTTACCCTCTAAGGCTAGAGCACCGATGTAATTCATAATCTCTCTTCTGAAATCATCTTTTCTGACATCTGGAATATCGATTTTTTCTTCGATAGCTCTCATGAGTCGTTCATCTGGCTCATCATAACTGGCAGTATAAGGATTTTTAATCCTCTCTTTTTGAATGTAGGCCTTCACATTATCGACGTAATTACCACACAATTTATCAATGGCTGACTCATCGGCAGAAATAGCTTTTTGCACGTCGTTCTTCACAATATCTTCGTATTCCCTTTTCACATCAGCTAACAGCTCACGATAATGTTTTTTCGTTTCTTCATTATTAATCAGAGAATGATTTTTTAAACCGCTTTCTATTTCGTTTAAAATAATAAACGGATTGATACAACCATGCCCCTTATCCATGATCAAGGCATTTGATATTTTATCTTGGATATACCTAGGTGAAATACCATCTAATCCTTCTCTTATGGTTTCTTTACGCAGTTCTTTGATATTTTCTTCGGTATAGTGTTGCGAAGTTTTTCCGTTATACAGCTTGAGCTTTTGTAATAGGGACAAATTGCCTTTTTTGGGCTTTTCAAGCCTGGTGAGCACTGCCCACATCGACGCCATTTCCAAGGTATGTGGTGCAATATGAATATGAGGCACTGTGGTTTGATTAAAGTCTTTTTGATAAATCCTTTTTTCTTGAGACAGCTTGGTAATATATGGAATATCTATCTTAACTGTTCGATCTTTTAGGGCCTCCATAAATTCATTGTTTTGTAGTTTGCGGAATTCTGGTTCATTGGTATGTCCTAAAATCAGCAAATCAATATCTGTTTGGGCAAATTTTTTCGGCTTAATTTTATGCTCTTGTGAAGCAGTGAGTAAGTCGTATAAAAAAGCGGTATCGAGCTTAAGGACCTCGATAAACTCGATAATTCCTCGATTGGCAATATTAAATTCACCGTCGAAGTTAAAGGCCCTTGGATCTGAGTCGGAACCATAAACAGCAATTTTGCGGTAATTAATATCACCAGATAATTCGGTTGAATCTTGATTTTTTTCATCTTTTGGTTGAAATGTACCAATACCTACCCGTTCTTTTTCAGAAAGAACGAGTCGTCTTATGCGAACGTGATTCTGCAGCACCTGCCACCAATCTCCTGAATAATAGTCGAGCAGCTTTTGAAAAATAAACCTTGACGGTGGACAAAGATCACCTTTTGGCCACACTTGATCTTTTCTCGTTTGTCCTTCGTTCAACCAAGTAAGTAAAGATGTTCTGTGCGGCTCAGGAATGAGTAACACAGGATCCTCATTCATCGGCGAAGAGAATTCATCTTCCATATCAACAATATCTTTGAGCTTGATCCAATCAAAGGAATACATAAGACCATCATCAGTGGCACTGTAATGTTCTAGACCTTTTTTTAGCAAACGAGCAATCGTTGATTTTGATGAGCCCACCGGACCGTGGAGGAGAATGACTCGTTTTTCAGGACCGTATCGGTAAGCGCCAGCCTGAATAGTATGCACGAGCTTTTGCAGATAAACATCAAGGCCGAATACAGCATCTTTTCCACCTCCTAAGGGATCATCAAAGAAATTCCAATGAATAATTTGCTTTTTACTTTCCTCATAGGTTTTATGACCCCACGAACAAATCATGTCGTAGGTACGCTGAAAAGCTGATCGAGCAATAGCTGGTTGTTGTGTGAGCATTCCTAGATAATCATCAAAAGAGCCCTTCCAGTGTAGCTCCTCATATTTTTGACCTAACTCTTCTCCCTTAAGAATCGACATCGCTTGATCAAAGGTTTTCCTTATTTTTTTTGTTGATGCTAAGTTGTGATTATCCATATCAGACCCCATCAAAAAATTGTCAGACAAAATGGCTTGTCAAGTTAGACACATTAAAACCACATATTTGTTCTCGGATTATCAAGAAAATTTATGAAGGTGTATCCTGGGCACCTCACTCAAACACAACATGGTTGAGCGGCAAAATTTCCTATGCAAACAGAGAGAAAACAACTAGATTAAAGGTAAATTCAGGCCATTGAAAACAGGCATTTTTTTCCTGCTTATCCTAGAAGTCAAAGAGAATCTTGTGCTATGAACTGTGCTTGATATTAATTTTATTGGCTCTGTTGTAGTCAGATAGCGCTATATGGGAATGATGCTTGCTTGGCTCCCTATTCTCTGCAGAATGGCTCAGGAGGAGGATTGAACAGATTTAAATAAACTTGTTACCTCGCTTTCGCGAAAGCAACTCACACAACTTAAAAAGCTACTCGATCTGCCATTTGAGACGCCGACAAATGAGTAAGACAGAAGAAAATACTGCCGTTAACTTTGTTTGTCCCCATTGTCATGGTGAAAAATGATCAAAAACGGTCATGTACGAGGTGTACAGCGTTACCTGCAAATGTTTAGGGTCTTTTTGGCTTTATAACCAATACGGTGTTTCATCCCACTCAAAAGCCACTCCATTTGTTTATGGTCGAAATGCTTCAAGCTTTTGTTTGAGCATAGGATCATTTGTGAGATGGCAAAAGAGTTAAAGCAGCCAATATTTTAAACTCAGCACAAAAACCCTATTTTAGATGGCGTAATAGAAGCAGATGAAACCTATCTTCTTCTTAGCTTTAGAGTAAAGAAAAAAAGATGCTTCGACCCGCTAGAAAACGAGGGATCTCTTGCCTCTTCTGATCGAAGAAAGAATTCACGAATGCAAACTAGCTGTTTAGGCCGCTTGGCGAGACAAAAAAAACCAGAACATCTTGATGGTCATATTACGCGAGAATCCACACTAGTAACTAATAGTCATCCATTATATAACCCGACATGTACAGCGCTCCGCATAACAGATATAAAGCTATCTACTTCATATAGTTGAGGGGATCTATCTTCCAAACTGTCTTAAAAAATCTTGGTAAGAGTGGTTACCTAAAGCCATCGAATCTTTAGCAGCTTCAATCCAATCTAAATGAGCAAATGTGTTTACTGAATAGAGATAGGTACCGCATTGACTTGGCGCCTTTATATTTGGCATAAATGGTGTCACAGCGGCAACACCCACATGAATATATTTTGTATCTTTAGTTTGAACGGATCTAACAACAGGACCACCGGAATCTCCTCGACAAGATTTGATAACCCTGTCTTTATCTCTCACTGGTCCTGATGTTGTCACTAAAAGCCATTTATGGATTATGCTTTTTTGTTCATAGTAGGCTCCAAGAAAGTTAACACCTGCAGCTGCTTTACCCAGTTTTTCTTCAACATATTGCTTGATTTCCTTATCAGAAAATGTCGTTTTTCCTGATTGTAATTCATCCCTGATTTTACGCTCCAACAGAAAAAAATCATTTTCTTGTGGATATCGATAAAACTGGCCATCTCTGGAAAACATAAAATGTGATATAAATGGCTTTCGATAGCCACCAGAAATACCAGATCTACCTATAAAATTACCAAAACAAACCTCTTGAGAAGATTCTTTAGGTGTCTCTTCAAGAGCGACACGAGGAGAGTCTCTTAGATTTTTAAGGTCTTGGAATAACAATCGATTCGTTTGATCTTGGCTGTTTGTATTCAACTCTTTAACGTATGATAAGAATTGAGGGTTATTTTTTTTCACGACCTCCACAGAACCACCAAAATATGACAACCGGTGTAACAGAGCTCCTAGAAGAGATGACAGCCTATCAATAGGATCATTAGATGATCCATTTCCGGGGTCATAAAGCTCTCTGCCGATACCGTGCAAATATAAGACACCATCCAAATGTTGAGTACTATACTCATCTGTTGTCGGGAGATAAGCCACCCCTGCAAATGGCGCTTGATCATCGATTCGAACTTTAATCAAAGCGATGTCATGCATGGCAAGTGTGGAGTAAGCCTCAGCATTAGGAACAGAAGAGTCGCCAAAATATTTCTTATGGATGACTATAGACTCAATATTTTCGTAAGTCAGAACGTGTTCTTTTAACTCGCCGGTATTGCTTGGACTAATATAGCGAATACTCAATTGATAAAGTAAATTTGAGTCGTTACTACATAAAAATGGCGTCGTTAAACAGTGAGCAGCTGTTAAGATATACCCATCTCCAATATGTGCGCCTGAACAAAAACTACGAGTTTTTGTTGTCTTATCCGTGTATCTAGCCAACGTTACAAAATAAGGTGGTAGTTCGGTAAATTCTGAATATTCTTTGCCTCCATAAGTGAGGGGTTGAGATAGATCTTGAGGAAGGCTGTCTGGAGCATGCTTACAACTGATGAATATAGATATAAATAGACCTAACGTGGTAGATACAATGGGTTTTGAGATGTGGTGGAGTAACATATGATTCATTTCAAAGTCTCCTATTCCCATAAGGTTAAAGGTTTTTATCTCTAAGCTCTACTACATTCAAGAGCTTGTGTTGGATATGGATACCACAGCCGATTATGCACATCGACAGAAATAACTTTGTCTTTAATCTGATCTCGTATCAATGAAGTCACATAAATAGCCAGACGAGCCATCAGTTCTACTACCAACCGTTTTTGTACCTCCACATTCACCATGATGACAATAATAAATGTTTAATAATGCTACCGCTGTAAAGATCAAAGGGAGCAATTTTTTGTCGAAATTCCATAATATTAACCACAATCTGCTGAACTTCTTTATTTGCTCATTTTTTCTTGGGACGTAAAATACTATCCTTGTCTGAGCAAATAAATAAATTAATATGAATCAAAATTTGCATCCCAAGAGTTTAGGTATTACAATGGCAAGATGAGGTGTCGATAAGATTAATAAATAAAGACGCTCATGAAGTTTCATAGCAATGACAAGTGCTGCCTTTTCCTACCCCTTAGAAAAAAGAAACACTATGGAATTACCTTTAGGATATCAAAATTTTGAAGAACTAAGAAAAGAAGACTGTTATTATGTTGATAAAACTCAACTTCTACACCAGCTCGTTACAATAGGACGTTATTATTTTCTATCTCGCCCCAGACGTTTTGGCAAAACACTTTTTGTGAGCACGTTGGAGTGTCTTTTTGAAGGGAAAAAAGAATTATTCAAGGACTTATATATCTACGATAAATGGGATTGGTCTCAAAAAAATCCCGTGTTAAGAATTAGCTTTGGTGGCAAAGAATTTAATAACGAAAATGATTTAGAAGAACATATTTTTGCCTTCTTAGAGAAATTAGAAGATAAATATAACATTCCAGCTTCTGATGAGCTCAAGCTCTCTGCGTCTATACGGCTGCAGAAAATACTCGAACACATGTATACTATTAACTCTCAACAAAAAGTAGTTGTTCTAGTTGATGAGTATGACAAACCTATCTTAGATGCTCTAGAAAACCAAGAATTGAGCAAAAAAAATCGCTCCACCCTGAGAGGGTTCTACGGTACGTTAAAAGAGTCTGATGATCACATACGTTTTATCTTTGTTACTGGTATCAGTATGTTTTCTAA
This sequence comes from Pseudomonadota bacterium, assembly GCA_026710525.1. Lineage (GTDB taxonomy): Bacteria > Bdellovibrionota_B > Oligoflexia > Oligoflexales > Bin106 > Bin106. The sequence continues at coordinate 745 of JAPOQT010000186.1, read as the reverse complement.
ATCCACTGTCTTTACAGGATTTAACCATCTTACTGATATTAGCTTGCATCCTCAATTTGCTTCTATCTGTGGGTATACAGACAAAGAGTTAGATACTGTTTTTGCACCAGAGCTCAAGAATTTTGATCGCAAGAAAATTCGCACCTGGTACAATGGTTATAGCTGGCTTGGAGAAGAAAAAATCTATAACCCCCATGGGATACTTAAACTTTTCTTTCACAAAAAATATATGTATTGGTGGCTTGAAGATGGCACGCCGCGTTATCTTTATTATTATCTTATTAAAGAAAGAGTTAGGCCTCTGGATTTAGAGAACTGTCTTATATCATATCAGGGCCTGGTTAACTTTGATATGGAAAGCATGGAAGTAGAGGCACTTTATTTTCAATCAGGATTTCTTACTATTCAAGAAGAGTTGTACATCGAAGATGACATATACTATCGTTTGGATTATCCCAATCTAGAAGTGAAAAAGAGCTTCCATAATGGTCTCATGAAATATATCACGATGGGTAAAATCAAAAGTCAGTATCAAAGCGAGCTAACAGGATATTTAGCGAATAATAATTTTAAGCAGTTTTATGATCATCTTCGCATCGCTCTTGAAGGAAAACCTTATCAGTGGAATCTAAGATCTGGCGACAAATCTTTTTTTGACTATGAGTATTGTTACTCATTTTTTCTCTATGCAAGCTTATACTCTAAGAGTCTTGATATTAGAGTAGAGCAGTCTTCCAAAGCAGGG
>JAPOQT010000185.1 GCA_026710525.1 Pseudomonadota bacterium | reverse complement strand
TGTTTGCTTTAAAGTCCCATCAAAAAGCGGCGGCAGCTCAAGCTCAAGGTATATTAAGCCAAGAAATTGTATCCATCTGGACCGGAAAATCATTTCAACAGTTAGCTGATAAAGATAATGTTGTGCGCTCTGATTCATCTCTACCATCGTTAGCAAAACTAAAACCAGCCTTTGCAAAACCATTTGGCACCATTACTGCTGGTAATGCTTCACCACTCACAGATGGTGCTTCGGTGACCATGATTTGTGACGGCATGAGAGCTGCTGCTTTATCACTCAAACCACTGGCTGAAATTGTTGATGTTGAGTTTGTTGGTATTGATCCATATGATCAGCTATTAATTGGTCCTGCCATAGCCATACCTCGTTTACTCAAAAGGTGTCGGTTGAAACTTTCTGATATTGATCGTTTTGAAATTCATGAGGCATTTGCTGCGCAAATGTTAAGTTGTCTCCAAGCCCTTGATTCGCCGGATTATTTTGTCAAATATTTTGGCACCAGAACAACACTAGGTGAAATCCCAGCAGACAAACTCAATGTTCATGGTGGTGCTATTGCCTTAGGACACCCCTTTGGGGCTTCAGGCTCTCGCTTGGTTAATACCCTGGCTTTTGAGCTAAAAAGACAAAACTTAGAGTATGGCCTGGTGGCGATGTGTGCTGCTGGTGGTATGGCTGGTTGTATGCTGTTAAAAAACATCTCATTGTGACCCATCGTTTACTTGTGATTATTAGGAATATTTTCTATGACCACCGCAACTCATTATTTTTCTTGGCAAGTTCATGACTCTGTTGCTATTCTAGAGTTTAAAAACACCCGAGAGTCAGTCAATATTCTCCATGAAGAAGCTTTGCGCGAGCTTGATGATCATCTCACTCGGCTCACAACAAATACCCAAGGTCTTGTTGGCCTTGTGATCTCTTCTGGTATGACAGATCATTTTATTGTGGGTGCTGATATTAAGGATATTGAGTTATTAAGAAACTCACAAGATGATCCGGAGAAAAAGGTGGCTGCCGGAGCCACCTATATGCAGGATGTGTTTCAAAAACTTGCTGATTTACCTATGAAAACCGTGTGCGCTATTCATGGTCGTTGTTTAGGTGGTGGGTTAGAGTTAGCTCTCGCCTGCGATTATCGCGTAGTTTCTTCTGATCCAAAAACAAAACTCGGTTTTCCAGAGGTCCAATTAGGTTTAATGCCTGGAGCTGGAGGCACGCAACGTCTTCCTCGACTCATTGGTATTGTGCCAGCCATTAATCTTATAACAACAGCTAGAAATGTGTCGGGGAAAAAGGCGTTTCAATTAGGTCTGGCCAGCACTGTTACTAGCCCATATCAACTGTTGTCATGGGCGATAAAAATTGCTAACAACAAAACTCGACCATCGTTTGTTAAAAAAAGAAGATCTCAGACCTTGTTTGAAAAAGTGCTCGGTATTATGGTTGAGAGAAACCCCTTAAGCCGCAAAGTTATTTTTTATTTCGCGAAGAAAAAGATCAGCGAAAAAACAAAGAACGCTTATCCGGCTCCTCTGATAGCACTTAAATCCATATTTGAAGGATATCAGCTCCCCCTGAATCTTGGTTTAAAAAAAGAAGCTAAGTATTTTGCCCAGCTAGCCCTAACCAGAGAAAGCTCTGCCCTCATTCATCTTTTTCATGCGACAAATCATCTCAAAAAATCTCCCTACGCCCAACCAACACCAGCAGAGTCACCTAATACAAAAAAACAAACCACCTCCCAACAACCGTCACCATCATCACAGAACCGTCACGAGCCGTCATCTGATTCCGTAGATTATGATCATGCTCCAGGCACCCATAAAATCTCAGATCATCTTGTTGATCAAAGTCAAATTGCTAATCATGGCACAGCAGTAGTAGCGAAAGAAGACCAAACTCAAGATGAAATGGATTCCATTAACGAGGTTACTGAGAAGAATAAGGAGCTCCTTGCATCCTCTTTTAATACTTCTGAAACAGATGCGATGAATCATGGATTCAATAAAGTTGGTTTAGTGGGTGGCGGGTTTATGGGCTCAGGAATTGCTACTTTATGTGCGGTCAAAGGCATTCCAACGGTTATTACTGACCCCTCAGCTGCAGCGCTAGGGAGAGTGTATCAATATGCTCAGAAATTTCTTAGGAAACGAGTTCAGCGACGAAGAATGAAGAGCTTTGAAATGGGCAAAGCCATGATGAGTATTGCCGCCACTCAGAATAGTGATGAGCTACGATGCTGTCCCTTTGTGATTGAGGCTGTTTTTGAAAATCTTAAGCTCAAGCAAGATATTTTACAAAATCTCGAGGCACAGGCAAGTGACAACTGGGTATTTGCGAGCAATACTTCCGCTATTCCCATTTCTAACATTGCTGCAGCTGCGAAACACCCTAATCGAGTTGTGGGTATGCACTTTTTTTCGCCGGCTGAAAAAATGCCCCTGTGTGAAATTGTGAAAACTTCGGTATCTGATCATTCAGCCATCCATCAAGCTTACCAATTGGCTCAAAAACTAGGTAAGCAAGTGATTTGTGTGAACGATGGTAATGGTTTTTATACCACAAGAACCCTGGCCTTCTTTCTGGCTGAGGCGATACGTCTTCTTGAAGAAGGAGTTAAAGTCGAGGATATTGATCAAGCCATGACCCAGTTTGGATTCCCTGTGGGACCCCTTACTCTTATGGATGAGGTTGGCCTTGATGTTGGCTATCACGTACTCAGTACCATGATCAAGGCTTTTCCTGGCAGAATTTATTCATCTTCCCATGTTGAACAGATGATTACTAAGAAATTTCTGGGACGCAAAACAAAAAAAGGAATCTATCTCTATCAGAAAGTGAGGGGTAAAAAGGGCTCCACTGATCTTAAAAAAGCTGGGGTCAATCCTGATATTCAGCAAATATTTCAGATTAAAAAAGAGGCATCATTATCTGCTTATGATATTCAAAAACGTCTGTCTCTAATATTTATTAACGAATCGGTACGATGTCTTGATGAGCAAATCCTTGCCAGTGCCTATGATGGCGATGTTGGCGCTGTTTTTGGCTTAGGCTTTCCTCCTTTTCTTGGTGGCCCCTTTTTCTACGCTGATCAACTAGGTGCTCAAAATATTGTCGATGATTTAACCAAACTTCAAAAAACACTTGGTGCCGGCTTTCAACCAGCTGAACAACTCATTAAAAACGCAAAAGAATCTCGATCTTTTTACTAATCATCACTGGCGCTAGACAACCTTGGCTGGCTAGCTTAGTTAGGGCCGGAAATATGGCAGGAGAAACATTATGTGTCTTCTCCATGGCGCCTTATTTCACCCTATGATTAAGAAAAATTTTAATATTTTCAAAAAAATCTAAAGTTGTCTAAATTAGTAACGATAGGAATTAAGTAACCAGGTTTTGTTTTAGATGATTTTACGGAGGACAACATGATACTCATCAAACGAATGCTGCCAAATTTATGGCTCGTATTCATCATGGTCGTAGGAACTTTTTTATATGGCTGTGCAACCGAAAAAGCAACCAGTGATGATCAACAAGATCAGAGTCAAGATCAAAATAATGAGACAGGTGATCCTAATAAGACTGATAACACTGACCAAAAACAACCTGGGCTTGATGGTGTTGTTTACTCTTCGGCTAAATTCACTTACAGTGCTACAGGTGGTGGTGAAATGACCCTGATTACCTCGAGTGATGATACCGATGATACCACTGATACTTCTTCTGCTATTGATGATGATGTTGGATCTCACAGTCATCATTGTAATTACGCTGTTAATCCTCAGCTTGGTACATCCACAGGTGATGGTAAAACCATGCTCGTTAAGGTGAGTGGTGATACTGTTAAAATTTCGGGTGTCAATTTTGCTATGAATTTTTTGTTTAATGCTTTAAAGGAAATCACTGATGCAACGGCAAGAGATGAGGCTGAGGTTCACTTAGTTTGTGCTGAAAGAGCCCCAGATGCTGGTGGTGTGTTCACGGCTAACGATCCTACCCTTTCAGGTGATGCCCTCCAGTTCCTTATTAACCTCTATGTAGACTCCGTTGATCCAAGTTTAACTGATGAGGAAATACGCGGCATGCGTGGTTTTGGTACTGCTAGTGAATCAGCTTTTATTGAGCAAATAACCACTTTGGTACAGTCTTTAAGTAGTGAATAATCGAAAAGTTTGTCTATATCATTTATTATGGGTTACCCTCTGTGCATCATTGTGCATCATTCTCTGCGTTTCAACACCATCCTGGTAGTTTTTAATCACTATGATGGCTACGCAGAGGGACACCCTACTCCTTAATAAGGGATCACAGCAAACAAACTAAGGGAGCAGATTTTCTTAATTATGGGTTAACCTCTGTATCATCCGTCAACGCCTTTTCGTTGACACTTTGTTATGTTAAACACCATCTTTCGCTAAGATGATACGGAGGCAAACCCTCCTCTTTAAGAGAGCGCAGCAAGCGGATAGCTAATCATTTTCTTCCTGAATTCAACATTTCAGAGTTAATGTTAACTTAAAATCAACATTCATATTTTGAATAATCATCAGAATAAAAAGTCATTTTCACTTAATCTATCGACACACTTAAGGGATAAGAAATAACATGATGGCCAGTCTGTCATTTTATTTTTTTACAAACGAGAGGTACGAATCATTCAAGCGAAACCCAGAAAAATATTCGTCAACAACTAAGGGTGATAACCTGATTAAGTCTATTGCTACTAACCATAAATTCTGTTACCATCGGAAGCCATTCCAGCAAGAAGCTAGCTGGGAATTTTCTTTGTTTAATTCACTTTTAAGAGAGGACACATATGGTATGAGATATTTAGCGGGATTATGGAGTCTAGTATTCATGGTGAATGGCGAGCTAGAATTAGTGCTATCATACGAGGATGCACTTGCTGCCATCGACAGTAACATGGGTTACCATACTTATAACTGTCATTATCATAATAATCCAACACCAGGCACCCCTTTAAGTCAAGGTGAATTTATGCTCGTTAAGGTGTCGGATGATGGTCGTCGAATGACCATCTTAAATGGTCAACAAACATTGAGTTCTGTTTTCAACCAATTAATGACCATAGACGATGAAACCACCCGCTTTGCTACT
>JAPOQT010000184.1 GCA_026710525.1 Pseudomonadota bacterium | reverse complement strand
AATAACGAAATAGGACAACTCGCACGCACCATTAACAATTTATCAGGCAATGTACTCTCTAAGATATCTTCGCTTTCCTTAGAGAGAGCTCAACTTAAAAGTATGCTTGCTTGTATGAAAGAAGGTATCATCTCCCTATCTGACTCAGGTGATATTTTATTTTGCAATCGTGCAGCTTATTTCCATCTTGATCTTAATCCATCAGGTGATATGAGAGGGCGTAATATTAGTGATATCGATGGTTTTGAACCACTCACTAAAATATGGCGAAAAGCGATTCAAACCAAAGAACTAACCTTCGAAGAGATCACTTACAAAAGAAACAAAGATGCCAAAGGGGAGCGGAAGTTTCTTAAGATATACGCAACTTTTTATCAGTCATTAATAGAGAATAAAAATATGACTGGCGACTCTGGTGTGATGATTGTCATCGATAATCACACCGAAATAAAAAAACTACAAAATATCCGCAAGGACTTTATAGCCCATGTTTCTCATGAGCTTAAAACACCCCTAACATCAATCTCTGGGTATGTTGAAACCCTGCTTGCCAAAGATACCTTACAAGACCTCGACACCTCTCGACGATTTCTCGCGAAAATAAACTCAAACACAAGTCGTCTTCTCTCTTTGGTGATGGACCTACTGTCGCTCACCAAAGTTGAATCAAGCTCGATTTCTGTGGAGCAAAGACCAGTTCAGTGGTTACCTGTCATAAGATCGGTCACCGAAACTTGTGAACATAAGATGAATAAAAAACATATCCATCTTGAGGTTAAAAAACAGTACGGAGGTCTTTTAGTCCTAGGTGAGCAGGAGAGCATGTATACGATTCTTGAGAATTTACTCTCTAATGCTATTCGGTATTCAAAAGAGAGTAGTACTATTCGCATTTGTTTTTCTAAAACGAAGTCTCATTTACAAATTCATATCATCGACTCAGGTGTTGGCATCTCTGAAGAACATCTGCCATTTATTTTTGAAAAGTTTTATCGCGTTGACAAGGCGCGAAGTCGAGAAGAGGGGGGTACTGGGTTAGGATTATCTATTGTTAAGTTGCTCACGGATAAGCTTGGTGGCACCTTATCGGTGGAGAGTAAGGTTGGACTCGGATCAACGTTTAGTGTGAGTCTCCCGAGAGCATTTTAATACGACAACCTATTAAGGTTCGTGACTCAAGATATCACCAAACATAGTTTCTTCACTATGAGGATAGGGGGGTGATAATTGGCTCTGTTATCATTAAGTAGTGGCATATAAGAAATGATACTTCCCATCCTCTTTATTTTCTGCGGGATGGATCAGAAGGAAGGTTTTATTTATGGTTTTAAATCAAGTTGTTGCCCCGCTTTTACTAAAGTAACTTAATACGTTGCTTTATTTGCAACTGGGAGTGCCTATAAATAACTAAAAATAGAAGAAAATGCTGCAGGTCACTTTGTTTTGTCATGGAATAAATAACAAAAAGCTCATGTACGAGGTGTGTAGCGTTGCCTGTAAAAATGTAAAAAAATCTTTCAACCTTATGATCAATAAGGCACTTTATCCCACCAAAAAGCTACTCCCATCCTAAACTTT
>JAPOQT010000183.1 GCA_026710525.1 Pseudomonadota bacterium | reverse complement strand
TTTTAAGGTTGTGAGGATCTTTAACCAAGCCAAATATGATGATGTTTCTTGGGTAGCCACTATTACATAGGTACCAGAAGCAACAAGCACACTCAAATCATGACACAAAAAGTCACCTAATACGTTCTCAGGCATCCCTGAAACGTAGAGGATATCAGGAGCTGAGTGAGTTATTTGTGCTAATTCCTCGCGCCACTGAGTTGGGTCATAAGATAAAATCTTTTGATCATGACAAGCCTGACCTTTGAGAGAAAAATATCCGGCTGTTTCAAGAGAAACAACTTTTGCTGGCTTTTGGGAATACTGAATCAACTCAGCCATAACCTGATAGCTCATGAGGCTTCTTGACTTGAGATTAGGAGAGCCAACACAAACAAAGCCTCCTGTGTGAAGGGTGGGTATGAGCTGTTGAAATAGCTTGTGACTTTGACCGCCATGGGTTTGATAGTACTGGGTAAATCCCAGGGCAATATTTCGATCGAGGTGTTGCACCAGAACAACAGAATGACCAGATGAGTTAAACGAGACATGAACCCAGTAATAATTTTGCTCCCCTGAGGATAAGACAGCTGACATGTTTTTTCGTTCTGAGTTTTGTGATGTTTTTTGAGAGTATGTTGGGAAAATAGAGTGAATAAACTGTTTAAAAGTATAGACTTCATCATCACTAAGGGTTGTCATGAGTTTTCGGTCCGAGCCAACAAATGACTGCAACGACACATACTCCTTGCCTGTGATGGTGCACATAACGGCTGACACTTCACTATCAACCAGACTTTTCAGGTATTCCTCGATCACATTGTGAGCGGCAGTGTTCATAGCGTTATGGGCTACCATCGAGCTCTCTTGAACTGATTCTTGATCACGATCCATCCTATTATTGCGCGACAAATCTTTTAGGCCGCTATTAAGTTCAAGTTCGTTGGTGTCAATGGACACATCCTCTAAACCCTGATAATCGTTGTCTTGTCTGTCGTGATCACTATTCGTAAATTCATCATTGGATGATGAAATATTACTATAGAGAAAATGACGCAGTGAGTCCTGAGAATCTTGATCTTGGTTCTCAGTATTTACGCTATCAGTATCCGTGTTTTCCATCGATGGGAATCCACTATCAGTTCCTGATTTAAGAGGGCTATTACCATCAAATTGATTGGTTTGTGAATCGTTTTTATAAGAGAGACGAGGGTTAGATTTATCTTCCGTATAATGGAGAAAATCATCATTAACATCGGAGAGTTGATAATCATAATGAGAGTCAGCTTTGGCTGATGGTAATTTGTCCTCAATATCTTGCTTTTTCTTGGGATGTAGCTGATAAACCATTGCGCTATTAGGTTCTTTATCCTCGTCATCAAGGGTCATACTCGAATCTAATTCAGAAAATCTGGTGCCTTCATCACCATCTAAATCCTGACCTTCGTCTATTAAACCGACCTCTTCATCAAAAGGTTGGGCAAAATTTTGATTGTCATCAATGTTTTTCTCCTGATCTAACTGGGTAGCTTGTGCTACGCTTTTTCTAAACTCTTGTTCTAAGTCAGCTACTTTAAGACGCTGATTCTCATCATCGTCTGATGGTGGCTCTTCTTGACCTTCCTCAGAAACACGGTTAAATTCTGTTGGTATCTCAGGCACACCTTGTGCTTCGCTGGTTGAGGCTTGGGGATGTTCCACATAATCGTAGTTCCCAGACTCTTCCACAGCAGTCATAGCAGCTGGTGCTGAACTTTGGTCCGTAACTGTTGCCAATGATTGTGTTTCATCAGATATTTCAGACGGCTGATTATCTGAAGTCATATGATCTAAGGTTTCTGTTTTTTGCTCAACTATACTATGATCAAAATTATCATCATGAGAACTGTGAGCTATTTCATCAACAAAACCTCTATTTATATCACTCGTTTCCTCAACAACCTCTTGTTTTACATCATCTTCTTGACTCGTGACTTCCTCCTCATGAGGATGGGGTACTGCTGGCTCTGATGGTGACAGTTGATGAACTGAACTGTTTGATGGTAAAGGATATTCTTCTCCTGTTTCAACAGCATGGCTTTGGTGACTACCCTCAACGACTTTTTCAAGAGACTTTTGCCAGTTTTCTTTGCCATGATCACCTAAAAATAAACGGATATATAAGCTACCATCCTCTAAGCCACTTAGAACATACACAGCTCCTTTACCAGAGATTTGAAATTTTCCTCTCGATAAATTGCCGCTTTTTGCTTTTGCTAGTTTGCCAGGATCAGCATAAAGAAATCGAAAAATTTGATCTAAATGATGACGCATCCATATATCTTCTGATTGATAGGGAATGTTTTTGCCAGCGGCAAAAAATTCAGTGCCTTCACCATCTTTTAATAGAACTTCTTCGTACTGCTCTCTCATGGCCAGTGTGAGCACTTTTTTAAATTCCTTCATCTCATGACCTTTACGTGTGTTAATCTCATGACTTGTGATCCATCAATTATATTTCACTGGAACTTGTCGGCTAAGATAAGATAAAATTAATAATGTTTGGTGACTTTTTTATCATCGTCATCGAAGATAACTACGAGTCAGAATATTTTCCTATGTACTCCTATGAAGAATCTTCATTTTGTCATGACTTACGATCCCAACACACCATTTCGATATGAACAAATCAAACAAGTAGCAAAGGCAGAACTCCATTTGCATTTTCGCGGTTGTTTAACCCCTCAGTTGCTCCATAACATGATGCTGCCTCTAAAACAAAACTCACCGGCTCATTATGACCATCTACTGCATCGCTTTCCTAAACCTGCAAGAGAGATGATCATATCATCACAACAAGTGGCACAATTTTTGAACGAGTGGTGTCGTCTTCAGGACCATGAAGAACTCGAACAGCTCTGCTTGCATCACTTTAACTTTTCTGCGCCGAACGATTTTTTTATGACCTACCTGATGACAGCAGGTTTATGGCAAGAGCCTGAAGAGCTCTACCCTCTCGCTCACCATGTGGTCCATTATCTTGAAACACATCATATTATTCATGCTGAAATTATTGTCTCTGTTACTGAGTATTTGATGTGTGGTTGGAGTACTGAGCAAATAAGCCGCCTCCTTGATTACACTAAAATGCGGGCTGCTGAAAAAAACATTCAGATTCTTTGGATCTTTGATTTTGTCCGAAATTTCCCTGAAGCACAAGGAATTAAAAATTTAGAGCGCTTACTTGAGGCGAATATTAACAGTTGGGTAGGTATCACCCTTGGTGGTGATGAAGCACATTATCCAGCAAGAAACTTTCAGACATTATACCAACTAGCCCGTCAAAACAATTTAAGGCTTACTTGCCATGCAGGAGAGCATGATTCCTATCAGTCAGTGGTAGATGCTGTTTTGCTTTTACAAGCAGAAAGAATTGGTCATGGTATCACAGCGAGTCACCATCTGAAAACCATGGAGCTCCTCAAACAGCGTGGGGTCACACTCGAAGTATGCCCAACCAGTAATGTGAAAACCTTAGCCTGTTCTTGGCCTGAACATCCAGCACGACACTTACTCACAAATGGTATTACCCTATCCATTGCCTCTGATGATCCTGGTTTTTTCCAAACCTCTCTCTCGAAAGAGCTCGACCTTTGTATGACCCGTCTTGATTTTACTCAAGACGAAATCATCAAGACTCTGAAACAAGGATTTATCTCGTCATTTGCCACGGATGAGAGTAAGGAAATGATGATAAGGCGTTTTGATCAGTCGCTGGCTCAACTCAGTCAATAGTCGTAAAGCTTACCATGTGATAGCCCTTTGCCAAGTAACTTCATGAACAAGTCTTGTCTGTGATTGCTCATAACATTCACTATCAAAGGTGATATTAAATAGTTAGGAATGTATGAATAATAAGGCGTCTATGCACCCTTTGCGACATCATGAGCTAAAGATATGTATACTCAAAGTATTACTATCTTCATTCATAAATCACTTGAATAGGAGCGTGAATAAAATGTTGTTATTGGCGAGTTTTGGCTTTTGAGTTGTCCTTGAGGAAATGGTGGTTATGTTCATCAGAACGCTCCATGGCAAAGGTAGTGATTATCCAGGTCCAGGATCATTAACCATAGCTCATTAAAAATTCTCTTATGTATGGCAGCTACTCGGCTTTATCTCAAATAAATATTGATTCGATAAGTTAAGTATACTAATCAAGGGCCTAAGAGTTACCCTCACACATGAAAGACACTAGAGACACTCTTTATAGTAAGTATGATGCTAGATCTAGATGAATATGACGATATGGAACGACTAAACATATAGGATAAATAACATGAGTGAAGCACAAGATATTCATAATTTTGATAGTAGATATAGACGATTTGCGTTATGATCTTAAAGAGATAGCAAACATCTTGCAAAGTGTTGTCATAGACATGGGTGATAGCAATGAACGAGCTCAGGCGAGATGGGAGAAAACAGAAAAAAATCACAAGCAAGTATTAGAACAGATTGCCGAAGATAAAATAAGGATAAAACAAGCTGAGGATGCTGGACTTATTGTCATCAGTGCCTTTGGTGGTGATTCTTTCTCATTATCTCAATGTATGAATAAATTTAACTTTCAGCCAAAGATTTTTCAACTGCCTGAAGGCACTGATAATAGATAAAATGAGAGGAATTACCTCGCGTATAGGGTGGCTTATCTTTGCTCTCCTACCTGAGACTAGATTATTTCTCAAATGATAAAAATCATAGTGAAACAATCAAATATTACTGAGTCATGACTCTAACATGTCAAGCTTGGTAAAAATGGCAACTCATTTCAATAACAGGATATTTTAAGGACCTGTTACTTAAAAAGCAAACACGATAGCACAAACCTCTCTTCATGTAAGTATTTAATGTCTTCAGCTCTTTTGACTGACGAGTAGTTTGTCCAGTAGGACTTGTAGATGTGCAGGTGTCTTTTTTTGCCAAAGATACTGCTAGTCGAACTAAGGAATGTCAAGATAGAAAACCGTTTTCGTCTACCATAGCTAATTGGTGCTGCCAAAAATCTATGAGTACTGGTCTGTGATCATTGGTAACTCATGGGACGCTAGCGAAAGAAAAATTGAGCACATAACAAGTAACAATCGTTTAACACTAGTAGCCTTGATGTGTTTTCTCAATCATAGGACCAGCAGAGTTTATTAGTTTATTATTAATAGTGATACCAAAGACCTACCATTCAATCATATGGAGTAAAAACGATAAAAATAAATAATGAGAAAATATGTTTTATAGGCACTTTAATATGAACGCCATAAAACTTTTATACTAGGAAAAATCACTATGACTGGCAAGAAAATAAGCAGCAAAAATAATAATATATCTGACTTCGATGATCCATAAGAAGCTAACATACGAGATGATACGTGACTCCTGCTCAAAGTGGCTGCTTCTGCCACACAGCCTGTTTGACGAATAAAATTGTCCGCTTCATTTTTCTCCTCTAAACCTTCTGCCCCTGCCAACAACGTATCAATTTGAGGATCTAGCTGGTAATAATCATATAAGTACTGTTGAATAAATGACGCTTTCACCGAGGCGTTACTGATTTCATACTCTGAATTATCTCTTATGGATTTTACACCACCCCAATTAATACCAATCACCTCATTCGTCTTCTGATCAATAATAGGAGAGCCACTCGAACCTTCAGTGAGATCACATGTGTGCTTATGACTCAAAGCAAGCACAGGATTATTATTCCATTGAATCGGTTCAAAATCTCCTAGTACTTTGCAGTCATCTTCTGTAATAATTGTGGCCGGGAGTCGGATACTCTTTTGGTTGCGATTGAGATGAATGTAATCAACCCCGATGGGGAAATGGACGATATAAGCCGGCATTTCTTTCTCAATATCATCATTATTCCTTATTTTCAGACTATCAATACTTGCAGGAATATTTCCGGTCACAACAAAGGAAGCAATATCAGTGGTTGGATGAGATGCGAGAGTATTAGGAAAACAGTCGGCAACCACAATCTCAGATTCTTTCACACCTTGGGTCGTATTAAACACCACTTGGGTGTGTTCACAAACATTGGGTCTTAGCTTATCTGTTGATTTGCCTGTTTCATCGCTAATCGCAAAACAATGATGATTGGTAAGAATACGAATGTGATCA
>JAPOQT010000182.1 GCA_026710525.1 Pseudomonadota bacterium | reverse complement strand
GCTCCTTTCATAAAAGGCAAAATCTTATCATTCTAGGAGCCACAGGACGAGGAAAGACTCATCTTGTTAGGGAGACAGCTGTGTATGAGTGGTTATACGACACAGTTTATACCTGTAAGTTTTCTCTTTGAAGAGATAACAGCCCATAGGACTTCTGGTAAGTACTTGTCTTTTTTAAAAAAGAACAAACTCAGAAGGAGGATGGATAAACTTAAAAACAAATATTTGCTCTCGGAAGCTCTTTTTAATTAAAAAGCTGCACTTTTTTAGAAGAGAAGCTACTTCATAAGATTGTTATGTGAGCATCTCATGACGCCCGTCGATAATATTTTTTTCTTCTTTTCCAAATACAAGAGCAATGAGATGAACAGGCTGCGAGCGATTTTTATAGGGCTCACCATAACCCCGGGTTTTGATCTGATCCATTGCCTGATCAAGCATCTTCTCACATTCATCTTTATTTTTTGCCATCTTCAGTTCAAAAATAAACACTTGCTCAGCATAGAGTACCACAAGTAACTAAAAACCTTATTATTCTAGAATCGGCATACTGTCTCGCCAGGACTCCTTTTGAGATGACGCTGCTGCGGTACTCGCTTCTCTTAGTAAACGATCTTGATAAAGGGGATCCTCGACCTTTCTCTTGGCAATCTCACCTAATCGAACTACCCAAGAGTCCAGAGGTACTTCCGGTGCACTCACAGTTTGAGATTTTTGTCGAGCTAATTGATCGGGATAGTAAGTCGTGGAATCAGAATTTTGTAACTTCTTTTGTCGCAATATCAGGTCAGGATAGAGAGCAGTAGAGTCAAAATCTTTGACCAGTTCTTGTCGGTACCAATGATCTGGATAAACATCAGTGGTTGCAGTGGCCACTTCTGCTGCCTGTGCTTGATCACCCAGCAGCGTCTTTGATGATCGGATAAATTCCGCTTGTTCATTATTCAGGTTATTACTCACTCCTCCTCGTGGAGTATAACAATCTTGTGTGTATCTATTTCCCGGTGCACTCACAGGGATACAGTAATTTGTGATGGTATCCGATCCCCAGAGAGCATCCTGATAAAGCACAAAGGTTCTGAGAACTGATGGCACAGCTTCTATTTGCTCATGACCGCCATCTGTACTCTTCCATAAAGCGTTCACCCTCCTAGGAGTTTTTAACACTACTGTGAGTTTTTCTGTCACCTGTAAAGGAGTATTTTTTGGTTCAGTTTCTTGAGCATTAGCATTGCCGCCAATGCCTAAAGACTTAAAGAAAGATTCGGTTTTATCGAGATCATCTAGAGCCAGTCCAGCCATCAAAATACCACCGGCTACCGCAGCCATTATCTTTAATCGTTTGCCAATTCTTCTGCCAGCAGCCACTAAAAAGTTTTTACTTGGCACATCCTTGACGGCAACAGCATCACTTAAACGTTGAAACAACTTCATTTTAACTGCAACTTGACCATTCATATATTTGTTGGCCCGTCCTTGATCGACAACAAAGCTTTGAAAATCATCAAACACACTGAGAGGCTGATTTTTAAAAACCGTATCTAAGCAACCATCTCCGCATGGCAAAACCTTTGATGATGTATGCATACCACTACGCTTTCTCTGGAAGTACTCTAAAAAACGATCATAAAAATTTTCATTGATCATCGCTTTCACTGCACCATCATTGTACTGTTGGGTAAATTTTTTGGCGGCTTCTAAAATGTCGTCTTCTTGTGATGACTGACCAACAAATTGCACAAATTTGTTGGAAAATAGAAGACTTGGGTCTTTTTGTAAGAAATCAAGTTCCTTAGCAGAAAGAGTAGGACCAGTATATTTAGTCACGTCCCAGCCAAGGTTTTTCAGATCTTGAACTACTTTAGTCAGTTGCTTTTGAGCATCCTCAACAGAGGTAACACCAAATTGTATGGCGTAAGCTGTTCTCTTGCCATAACCCTGTCGGATTAGCCGATGATATTCAATAGCACTGTGCCCTAGCACAACGCTACCAGCGGCACCTACGCCCATAGCCGTGCTAGAACGATTAATGGTGATTCCTGTTTTCTCAGCTATCTGATCTTTGTATTTTTGCCATTTGGTCGTAAGTGTGCTAACACCTTGTTGTTCTTCTGAAGTGAGATTTTGTTGTTGAATAGTGTCGAGGGAAAAATAAACGTCTTCATCTGATTGAAATTTCAGTGCAGAAACGCAGTACTCTTCAAGAACTTTGTCGTTATCACGAGGGCACACTTCAAAACGAAACCGTGGCCCGAGTTTTTTGACACCAGTCAATCTCAAAAGATAATGGTGATCAAAAACCCCACTAAGGTCATAGTCTGACTCTCTGTCCATCACTTGCATACTCCGACATGATATGAGTGATAGTAGTAACAATGACTGTAAAAAAAGTCGTGTGCCCCAAAAATTCATCAGTTTCATTGTGTGTGCTTCCTTTTCATACTGTGCTAGCCTTGATAATCATAATATTCTCTTGTCATTATCATTAATAACATTAGAGAGGTTATCGTATATTTGAGATTAAAGTTTATTTTTTATTCAAATTAACTCAGGATACAGAGCATCATTAGATGAATTACTATAGGTATTCTTTTGCTAATAGTTGGGTAATATACGGCAACTCAGCCACAACTGATCTGTTATTAAGATAGCCCCCAGGATTCTCTTCTTGTGGTATTCTAATTAAAGAGAAAAAATGACTCCGATACGGATAGAATCAATGCTCTGCTAAAAGAGCACTAGTCCGGATCAGATCAAATCTGTGGCACTTATTTCATCATGCAAGGAGTATGACTATGAAAAAACGTAACCTTCCTATCGGTGTTCAGAATTTTGCTACTATACGTCAAGACGATTGTTACTATGTAGATAAAACACCTCTCATTGGTAAACTGGTCACAAAAGGACGATTTTATTTTCTTTCTCGTCCTCGTAGGTTTGGTAAAAGCTTGCTTGTGAGCACAATCAAGCATTTGTTTCAAGGTTATCAATCTTTATTTCAAGGCCTTGATATTTACGATAAATGGGACTGGACCCAG
>JAPOQT010000181.1 GCA_026710525.1 Pseudomonadota bacterium | reverse complement strand
TGGCTAAGCGTTATGGAGTGAAATCGGTGATGTATTCCAGTGAAGAATACCCAGAGCTTTATGATCTCACTCAGAAATTGACGAGTAAAACAAAAAAACATGTCGAAAAAATCGTTGGTGATGCTTATAACACGTTTTTAAAGAGGGTGGCGGATGGACGCAAGGTATCTGTGAGCAAGGTGGATACTGAGTACGCTCAAGGTAGGATTTGGAGTGGTTCCCAGGCTCTTGCTATTCGTTTGGTTGATGCTTTAGGTAATCGTGATGATGCTATACACGCAGCTATGGATTTAGCTGGGCTTGATACATCAAAAAGCTATCCGATTATTTTCCGCCATAAAAAGCCTAATTTCCTGAAAACATGTCTCGAATCTCCGGGTAAGTGTTTAAAAATACTTGGGGCGCAGCAAAGTCATTTCATGGCCATGTTTATGGATTCTTCATCCTGGTTGACTACTCGTGATCCACTATTCTTGCCACCTGTCTCCCAGCTATCTGCGAACTCTTTTCATAACCAGCACAGACATTTTTTGCAAGCCTATTTATGGTTACCCAGCTTATTACAGCAGCAATAATAACTGATGGGTTGATGAGTGAATATCCTCAGGATGAGAGTCTGGTAAGATGAGATGAACTTCTTAGTTAACTGGCGCTCTTAATTTAAAGTATTCAGTCTCTCAGGAGGAGGGTCAGGGGTTGGTAGGAGATCATCATTTTTTTTAATTAGTTTTTGATAATAATCTTGGTAAGAATGCTTGCCTGCAGCCATTGAAGCTTTAGCGGCGGCAATCCAACCTAAGTGAGCAAAGGTATTAACTGATTGAAGGTATGTGTTACATTTAGAGTATTTATAGGCCAATAATTTGCCTTCAATATCAATGAGTTGCAACAATGTTGCGGCGGTAGCCACATGAATAGATCTTGTGCTCACTGATTTGACTAAAGGTCCACCCGAGTCTCCTTTACAAGCTTTTAAGACCCTATCTTTGTCATTTTCTGGTCCTGATGTGGTCACAGTGAGCCATTTATTGATGGTGTCCTCTTCTCCAACAGGGACATGAAATATCGATCCAGCGATATTTGCTCTCACAAATTTGTCAGCATATTTTTTGACTTCTTCATCAGATAATGTCGCCTTGCCTGATGATTTACGTTCTTGTAATTCAGTAATGAATGTATTTATGATCACCCCAAGGTCGCTTTCCTCAGAATATCGGTAATATTTGTTATCTCTCGAGAAGAGAAAATGTGAAAAAGATAGTTCTTGTGAAGAAGAGGGAGTGAGACCACAATTGTTTGGCATTTCATGATTTTGAGTAACATATTTTTGTTTTTCTGGTGAATCTCTCTCATTTTTTAGCCACTGGGTTACGTCTAAAATCATATCTGCCTTAATTTTTTTTAAACTTTGCCCTCTGAACTCGAGAAATTGAGGATCATTTGTTACTACTCGCACAGAGCCACCAAAATATGACGAGCTGACCCTTGTTCCAAGGGGTGATGATGGGCTGTTTTGACTGCCCCTCTTAGGATATACGATGCCAATACCTAATGCGTGGGATACCTCAGGCGGAATCCCAACAAGGTTGTTATGGCGATGGGAAAGCTCCCTACCAATACCGTGCTGATAGAGGACACCATCTAGGTTCTGAGTATTATATTGATCAGTTGTTGGCAGAGTAGCTGTCCCGGCAAAAGGCTCAAGGGCATTAGTCCTGACTTTGATTAAGGCAATGTCATGATTGGCATGCTGACCATAGACATTACTGTCAGCAGAGAAAGCAAAAAATTTCTTATGTATTGCTATAGACTCAATTTTGTCTCTAGTTAAAATTTTATCTTCCAATTGACCGGTCTTGCTTCGAGTGAGATAGCGAACACCAAAATATTTAAAAGTATGTGAGCTATCCGAACATAGGAGCATCAAACAGTGAGCGGCGGTTAAAATGTAGCCACCGCCAATATGTGCGGCTGAACAAGTACCTTTAATCTCTGATTCGCTTATCTTTTGCGAGCTATTATCTATCTCAGTAGGTTGGTGAGAGATTTCATGTGAGTTATGAGAGTCACTCGTAATGGTATTTTTAGAGGGCGTAGTATTAACCAATTCGACAAAGTAGGGAGGAAAGTCGGTAAATGATTGGTACTCTTTGCCACCATAGGTATTTAATTCGGCTGGTCCAGTTGGCACGGGCTTACAACTAATAAGTAGCCAATATAATGTCACAGATGTCATCATGGCCTTGAGCATAATAGGGATACTCTTGTTCGAGAGAGATAAGAATCCTGCCAGGATATCAGGCACGATGGCGGTGAGTCGTCATGAGTAGGTTCAAACTTTAATAAACTTCTGCCAACGACTTATGAATGGATCACATCGCCAAATGTTTGCCGATATCTTATTTTTGCTGGCAAGTTAACACACACCAGAGAATGTTGGTTCTGCTATCACAAGTTTTGTATCGGTAGACTGATCATATTATTAATTATCGAATTGACGAAAGAATAGTATCAAAATTTATGAGTATGAAATTTATGAACAATATAATATTGAAATAATATTTTATTTCAATATTTAATCAAATTAGCCGATCTTAGGGAAGGTGCTGGTTGCTATTAAAGAGGTGGAGTTATATTGTTGAAGTATATTGTTACTATTGTTCCCATAATCTTATTGTTCTTGTTTGCTTGTAAAAATCCGATTGACAGCAACACAGGTGCCACGAGACAACTCACCCTATTGAATGCGGTGAATAATGCTTGGGAAATGTACGAAGCTATAGCCTCTTCAGAGGTTAGCGAGGTTGATGAAAGTATTCGACAATACGCTTTTTCTGTACTTACTCCTAGTGGTCGAGATATATTTTTAAAGGCCCGTCGGTACGTAGATGTTCACAAAAGCATTAAGAGAGATAACCGTGAACAACACATTTTTGCCCAAGTCCTGACCTGCGCTCTTAATGTATCTCATGTTTTTTGGAGTAATGACTTGAATCAACCAAACAGTCGGGCTCCCTATATGTATCGAAGTATTACCCAAATTGAGCAGGAGATTAAAGGGCGAGGTGGTAAGGTTCTCACTTTACCACCAGTCGATACCTTTGATCCCAAGAATAGAAAAAGTTATTACACGGTGCAAGATAATCATCCACTGATTGATTTTTTTAATCAAGAAGGTGAGTTTGCTGATTCTAACAAGTATTTGCCGCCTCATTTTTTCCGTGATGGTATTCCCCCCGGCGTTGTTATCACTGGCTATGATAAAAGCTTATTTGATGCTAGTTCAGGGCATTCATCAATTGTTGGAGATTTAAATCACCAAGGTGCTATCATGATTTACAGTAATAATTGGTACCGGCCAGAATCTTTGCTCAGTGGTCGGCGAGTTCGGCATATGGTATCACTCACCAATCTTTACCACGGTCAGTATAAACCTCGGGAATGGATGGCTACTTCTTGGCTGCATTTTAGCCGAGATGTTTCGGGTAAAATTACTAAAATTACTCAAACACTGCCCGGGGTCGATGACCTAGATCCACTCAATAGCAATTTCGAAATCAGAATGTCGGTGCCAAAATCAATTCTTGATGAAATGAGTAAGCAACCCCAGGAACTCATTACACCACTCACCCAGTATGATTTGGAGCCAACAAATAATCTCCATATTTTAGCCAAAGATCCAGAAAATAAGCTCATCATTTGTCAGCTTAATCTTAGCCGTGATCAGTTGATTCTTGATTTTTTCAAAGCAAACACACCACCAGCAGAGCTAACATCGGAAACATTCCGTCACTTTGAGAACTTCTTTGGTCCCGGTAGCAACAATAAAATCAAAGAGAGTCGCCACCTTGAAATTTATAAACATATGGCACGCAATGATAATTATCACGACTATGAAATGGTGACTTTCTATAAGCATACTACCGATGGCAATGTTCCTGATATGCACACATTTTTTTTGAAAAAAAGTGTTTTTTCAAATCATACTTTTACCCCAACATCAGGTTTATCAGGCACAGCAAAAGAGGTGATATGTATGACAAAATGCGAGATGGTCAATTATAATTTGCTTGGTACTTT
>JAPOQT010000180.1 GCA_026710525.1 Pseudomonadota bacterium | reverse complement strand
TTGCCTGGCTGATTTGGTCCTGTCAGTGATATCACCGGGTGCCATGTATACTTTGAGCCGTGATGGGAGTACTATCTATTTTGAATCCTTAACACACTTAGACTACCATCAGCTTCGGCTCACCTGGGAGCGAAACAAATCTCACCCGGAAAAGGCAATCTCGAGGATGTCATAGATTAACAGTTTTAATGATGAGGGAGCTAGTGAGTGCAGGAATGACAATACGCATCATGACATGTGCCGCCCTAATTAACCATCTAAATGATGAGGACTATGGCATAATACAAGTGGCGAATGGGTGCTGTTAATCATTATGGGTTACCCTACTGTCCTTGACAACAATAGATTTCACATCCATGCTAAATAGGGTGGTGGTAACAATTCATAACTTTTTTGATAAGTTGCCGATGAGTACTTTGAACTATATTTTAAGGTGTATGTGAACATACGGGAGCCGTTTTCACATTATGCCGTGACCGTCAAACTTATATACAAAATAAGGATCTTTTATGGAAAATCCACAACCTCCTAAACCACCTCCTTTGTTTAAAAATCTGATGTTCTTTGCTTTTGTTGTGGGCAGCTTACTCGTTGCTAACTCCCTACTCGAACAACACTCTGCTCCTGCCGAGATCCCGTTTTCTGAGTTTATTGCCTATGCGGGTGAAGGTGGTGTGGCTGAGGTCACTATTCAAGGACAACAGATTAAAGGGGTGTTTAAAAAAACAGGTGAGTCTTTTACCACAGTGGGTCCTATCTCAGACCTTAATCTCAGAGACCAATTAGAGAAGCAAGGAGTTTTGGTTAATTATGACCGCATCGATAGTGGTAACTTTTGGTCCGCTCTCCTACTCGAAATCTTGCCTGCTCTGTTTTTACTCGGTTTTTTAATATTCTTCCTCCGCCAACTACAGGGAGGAGGCAAGGCGATGAACTTTGGCAAGAGTCGGGCTCGGATGATGAAGGATATTCATCCGCGTGTGACCTTCGATGATATTGCGGGCATTGATGAGGCGAAGAATGAGCTGGGTGAGATTATTGATTTTCTTAAAAATCCAGAGAAATTCACCAAACTTGGTGGTCGCATACCAAGGGGGGTGTTACTCATTGGTTCTCCTGGCACAGGTAAAACTATTTTAGCCAAAGGAGTGGCTGGTGAAGCCGGGGTTCCTTTTTTTAGTATTTCAGGTTCTGATTTTGTGGAAATGTTTGTGGGAGTGGGAGCGTCCCGTGTTCGCGATCTTTTTGAGAGAGCGAAAAAACATTCGCCTTGTATCGTGTTTATCGACGAAATTGATGCGGTGGGGCGTCAACGTGGCGCTGGTTTAGGTGGTGGCCATGATGAAAGAGAACAAACTTTAAATCAACTCTTGGTGGAGATGGATGGTTTTGAGGACAATGAAGGCGTGATTGTGATTGCTGCTTCAAATCGGGCTGATGTGTTAGACCCTGCCCTATTGAGACCAGGAAGATTTGATCGTCGTGTCATCATTCCGAAGCCAGATGTGAAAGGTCGCCTGGGCATTCTCAAGGTGCATTCTAAAAAAACGCCTCTTGCCAAGGGCACAGACTTTGGCAAAATTGCCCAGGGCACACCTGGCTTCTCCGGTGCAGATCTTGAGAATCTTGTTAATGAAGCAGCCTTAATTGCGGCTCGAGAAAACCAAAATAAAATCACCATGAATCACTTTGAACTTGCCAAAGATAAGATCTTAATGGGGCCGGAGCGTAAATCCATGATTATGAGTGATCGTGAGAAACGAATCACTTCCTATCATGAAGCGGGACATGCTTTAGTGGGGCTGCATCTTGAGCACGGTGATCCTGTTCACAAAGTTACTATTATTCCACGCGGACAAGCTCTTGGTGTTACGATGACTCTCCCGGAAGAGGATAAGCTCACCCTCACCAAAGAATATGCTCAAGGTATGATTGCCTATGCAATGGGTGGGAGAGCTGCTGAAGAGCTAATTTTTGATCATCGTACTACGGGAGCCTCGGATGATATTAATAAGGCAACGGAAATTGCGAGGAAAATGGTGTGTCAATGGGGGATGAGTGATAAGATTGGCCCTATTTCTCTCAATGATCGCCATGGCCAAGATGTGTTCTTAGGTCGTGATTTTTCCCAGTCACAACATGTGTCACCGAAAATGCATGCGGTTATTGACGATGAGGTCCACTCTTTTGTGAGTACCGGCTACGACAGAGCTCTGAATATTTTGACAACTCATCGAGAAGTGCTGGAAAACATGGCCGAAGCTCTCCTCATTAAAGAAACTCTCTATTCAGCGGACTTACAAGAGATTCTTGCAGGCCGTGAGGTGGTCACCGCTGAAGAACGACAGGCATACGAAGAGCGGATCTTAACCGGGGCAAATAAAGGAGGAGGGGTTGCAGCAGAAGACTTGACGGGGTCAGATCAGAAAAAACAGAGCGCTGACAAAGATAGTTCTTCACCGGGTACAACATCTTCGGAAACCGCCGCGAAAAAGACGAAAAAAAAACAAAAAGAAGCTGGCGACCTACCGGCTAATTCATCTCTCCCCGGTACCGCTTCAAGAGAAGAGGCGTCTATTTCGCCCCACAATGAGAAGCCAGTATGAGTATGATGGGAATTGTTAATCTGACTCCTGATTCTTTTTCAGATGGCGGTCAGTATTACGCCAATAACCATCACTCTTTTGAGGTCATTTGGTCTCATATTGAACCTTGGCTCAACCATCAAATTCCTTGGCTTGATTTAGGGGCTGAATCAACCAGGCCTGGAGCAACTCCTGTGGATCCCGAAACAGAGTGGCAAAGGTTAGTCCCGGTTCTCGACGAGCTTGGCAAACGAGACATAGGAGTGAGTCAAATAAGCATTGACTCCAGGCATCCAACCACACAGCTTAAATCATTAGATTATCCCCAAGTGAATATGATTAACTGTGTGGCTGGTCCTAAGCAGATCACAAACCTGGAACATCTCAAACATCTCAAACATCTCAGACCGTCGTTACATTACATGGCGATGCATCTTGAGGGCGAGCCGGCAACCATGCAACAACAGCCTCTTGATGAATCACGGTGTGTTAGCTCTGTGTCAGGTTTTTTTCGGGATGCATATCAGGTATTAGAGCAGCTTGGATTTGATCATAATCATATCTGGCTCGACCCAGGTATTGGTTTTGGTAAAACCTCAAAAGCCTGCTGGCTTCTCCTTGATTATGCCGATCAGTGGTTAAAGGATTATCAGCTATGTTACGGCTTTTCGCGTAAGTCGTTTCTGCGGGATGGTCAGCAACATATGTCCATAGCCAAATTAGACCAAATAGGTAAGAAATTGGCACAAGAATTATTAGCAGCAAACAAGCCTCTGATCATCAGAACCCATGACCCCCTACCTCTTCTGATTAAAGCTTGATAGAATAATAGCGAAAACCTACTTATATCTTCGTATTATTTCGACGATAGAAAAGAGACCATCAGTATAGGTGACACTTATAGGAAGTAAGTGTCATAGTATTAATATCACACAGTTGCTTAGCTACTCTTGATTAAGAGAGGCTTTTTATGCTTTATCTTCTGACAAATTTTCAATGGTGGTCTCTGCTTGACATCTTGATTATTTGGCTGTTGATTTATCATTGCGCTAAACTGGTTCGAGGGACACGAGCTGAACAGGTGTTGGTTGGCATACTGGTAGTATCTATTTCCTACTTCTTATCAAACACCTTGCCTCTCACCACATTAAGGTGGTTGCTTAGTAAGTTTTACGCATCTATTTTAATTATTACCATTATCCTATTTCAGGATGAAATTAAATCAGCCTTATCTAAGCTAGGCAAAAATCCCCTTCTTAATCAAAGCGATAGCTCAGCGGGTAGTATTGCTAGTACCCAATATGCTTTTGATGAAATTGTCCGGGCGACCAGTATTCTGGCTCAGCAAAAAATCGGTGCTCTGATTATTCTGGAGAAAAATATTATCCTTGATCGTTATGTGGAGGTGGGTGTTAAAATTGATGCGGCTGTGTCTCATCAAATTTTGGTCTCTATTTTCCATCCAACATCACCTATACACGATGGTGCTGTTATTATTAAACAAGGAAGGGTGGCTGTGGCTGGCTGTTTTCTACCATTGTCTCAATCATCTAAGCTTGCTCTGCATATGGGCACCCGACACCGAGCTGGTTTTGGTATTAGCGAACAAACAGATGCCGTGGTTATCCTTGTTTCTGAGGAACGAGGGAGCATCCATCTTATTTATGATGGTCATATTGAGAGTAATCTTACTGCCCCTGGATTGATGCAGCGTTTAATAGCTCATGCATCAAGTAATTTGCAACAAAAACAAGTGTCGGGGCTATATGGTAAATATGCTCCCATGTCGAGCAGCCGTGTTGTTAAAGCTTTAAGGCGTCATAAAAAAAGTAATAAAGATTAAAAGATACTGATGTGATAAATTATGTTGCTTTTTCCCACAGATTCATGGTTAAACGTTATCTTCTCTAGATTTTGGCTAAAACTTGCCTCTTTGGCGTTAGCTTTACTGGTGTGGCTTTTTGTCCAGAGCAAAGAGATGGTTGAGGTGAGCTCTACAGTGGATGTGAAGCTAGTGCCAGGCAAAAACTTTGCTGTTGGCGGTCCTAATACTATTGACAGAGATGTGACCATCCGTGGCCCACGTGGCCTTATGGCTAGCTTGGGTAAAGAGCCCCTGAAAGCCACTATCTATCTCCCTAAAAGTCTAGGTACTAAACGTTTACGAATAGAAAAAACATCCTTTGATCGTGAGTGGGACCAACGAATATCCTTGATTATTCACAACCCTTATTTTTCGGTCAAAGTTGAAGAAAAAATCTCGAAAACACTGCCGATTAAAGTCGTGGTGCAAGGCGTTCCTCACGATGGTTACTACGTCGAAAAAATCGAGGCAAAGCCAAGTAACGTGACCCTGTCAGGGGCCAAGAGTTTTCTCTCAGAACTGAAACATATTTCCACAAAGCCGCTCTCGGTTGATAACCTTAAAAGTTATACCACAAGAGAGCTTATGCTTAATATTCCCGACGATGTGGCTACCATGTTTTCAGAAAACAAAACCATTGTCAGTGTGTCAGTAGAAGAAGAAAAGGTGAACCAAAGGTTTGCCGAAATTCCGATTCAAGTATTGAGTACTGAAAAGAGTTTTTATGTTCAACCTAAAAGTGTGAGCATCACCTTGCAAGGCCATTTGTCTGTGCTAAAAAAGATTACTCCCACTCAGCTTCGTGTCTTTGTCTATGCTCAGGATCTTACCCCAGGTAGTTCTTATGAATTAGAGGTGCAAGTACAAATCCCTCATGAAACCACCCTCATTGAGACCACTCCTAAAAATGTTACTCTTTTCTTTAAATAATCGTCATTTCTTGATATGTTTGTGCCGTGTATATACCTGATCTCTTTTGATGACTTATCTATGGGGTGTTATGCTATCGTCAACCAGTCACATTCGTAATTTTTCTATTATCGCTCATATTGATCATGGTAAGTCGACCTTAGCTGATCGGCTTATTGAACACACTCAGTCACTAGCGAAGCGAGAAATGGAGGCTCAAGTTCTCGATAATATGGATCTGGAGAAAGAGCGAGGAATTACTATTAAAGCGCAAACTGCCTCGATGAGTTATCAGGCTGCCAGCGGTGAATTTTATCAGCTTAACCTCATTGACACACCAGGACATGCCGACTTTAGTTACGAGGTGTCGCGATCGTTAGCTGCTTGTGAGGGTGCGTTGGTGATTGTTGATGGTAGTCAAGGAGTAGAAGCTCAAACCTTGTCTCATGTTCACTTGGCTATGCAAGAAAAACTCACCTTGATTCCGGTGATTAACAAGGTGGATTTACCCCACGCGGAACCAGAGTTAGTTGGTCAGGATATCGAAGATTTACTCACGCTACCGAAAGAAGACATTGTTCTAACCAGTGCGAAATCAGGACAAGGAATTACCGAGCTACTCGAAGCGATTGTCAAGAGAATACCACCACCAACGGATGCTTCTCGCGAGGCTTTTCGTGCTCTTATTTTTGATAGTTGGTTTGATAGTTATTTGGGTGCTGTTTCTTTGGTGAGAGTGATGGCTGGCTCTCTTCGCAAACGGGAGAAAATGTTGATGATGTCTTCCGGGAAAAAGTTTGATGTTGTGCAAATTGCGAAGCTCACCCCGAGAGTCGTTGTCGTGCCCACACTTAACTGTGGTGAAGTTGGGTTTATTTCAGGTTCCATTAAGCATGTCCAAGATACCCAAGTCGGTGATACCATCACTTCTGCTGAAAAACCAGCTACAGAAGCCCTTGAGGGTTTTATTGTGATTAAGCCGGTGGTTTTTGGTGGTATTTTTCCCATGGAAGCTAGTGATTATCCTGCTCTGAAAGATTCACTAGAAAAACTACAACTCAACGATTCCTCTCTCACCATCGAACCTGAAAATTCAGGAGCTTTAGGACTCGGTTATCGAGTAGGTTTTCTTGGTTTGCTCCATATGGATATTATCCAGGAAAGACTCCAGCGTGAATATAACTTAAGTCTTATTTTTACAGCGCCTTCGGTGGTTTACCATGTGGTGAAAAAAGATGGCACTCAGCTGAAAGTTGAGAACCCAGCTAAGCTTCCGGATACCAATAATATTGAGGAAATTAATGAGCCATATGTATTATTAACCATTCATTCACCCAGTGATTATATTGGGGCTATTATGAAGTTGGTCCAGTCGCGGCGTGGTATTCAACAAAATATGGAGTATTTAGCGTCACGAGGCAAGACTCGGGTGCAACTCACTTATAGTCTACCTATGATGGAGATGATCTATGATTTTCATGATCACTTAAAATCCATATCATCGGGATATGCCTCTATGGAGTATGAGCATGCCGGTTATAAGCCAGGTGACTTGATTAAGCTTAATATTCTGGTTAATGGCGAAACAGTGGATGCCCTCTCGTGTATTACACACCGAGATGCTGCCGTATCCCGAGGTCGATATATTTGCCAAAAACTTAAAGAAAATCTGGCTCGTCACATGTTTCAAATCGCTATTCAAGCTGCCATCGGGGGTAAGATTATTGCTCGTGAAACCCTATCAGCATTTCGTAAAGACGTGACAGCTAAATGTTACGGTGGTGACATTACCAGGAAGAGAAAGCTACTTGAAAAACAAAAGGAAGGTAAAAAGAAAATGAAGGCTATTGGTAGGGTGCAAATACCTCAAAAAGCATTTCTCTCAATTTTAACAGGTGGAAAACCTTGATTATTTGCCACATCTGTGTTAAGTTGCGCTTGGTAGTAGGAAGGACTTAGTATGTGCCTCAGATTATACTCGTATTTTGCCAAGATGTTTTTATGACAGTAAAGAATAGACAAATTTACTTGATCATTGCTGCCATTAGCGTTAGCCCGTTTCCCCTGTTTGCTTATGAGGGGCATAGGTCATCTTATCAGGAAGCTTCAGATAGTCGTCTGGTTGATGCGACCAATCTCGATCAGAAGAAAACGCAAGAGGTCTTTGCTCTGCAAGAACTGTTACTGACGGTAGCCCTAAAATACTTCGTTCCTCATATTACATATTCACATACCATAAAAATCCTCGATTATCTCAAAAAGCACTCAGGCCTCTGGCGTTACAACGACCCTACTCTTAGCGATAATTGTCAGTTTGTGGGTAAAGATATGGTAGCAGAACTATCGTTTGATAGGGGGTGGCAGGTTTTAGGATTATCAACAACAAGCCTTGAGACCCTACTCCACCGTATCGAAAATGCGCCTCAACAATTACTCACCTACGAGCACCTAGCTAACGGCTATGGTTGGCGCGTTCATATTCGTAAGCCATCTATTCCTTATTGTTACCTTCTCAAGCATCAAAATGACTTGATTAATGCTGGTATCTTTAATGTGAAGAAGTTTTTGCCCCAAATCGAGGAAGAGTAAGCCGTAGCCTTAAGGCTTTTATTGTTGTTTGGGTTGGTGCTGTATTTAAATGGGTACCTGGGCACCCATAGCATGATAGCCGCAGTCCACATGAATAATTTCGCCAGTAATAGCGGCAGCTAAGTCGGAGAGAAGAAAAGCAGAAGTTTCTGCGACGTTTTTTGCCCTTAAGGAGGACGAGAGTGGTGACGTCTGCTTGGTATATTCCATCATTTTACTCACACCAAGTGCTGATGACGCCAATGTTTTGAGGGGACCAGCACTCACGCCATTCACTCG
>JAPOQT010000179.1 GCA_026710525.1 Pseudomonadota bacterium | reverse complement strand
TATCAATATGTTATAACCCATCATTGTAGGGTGATCATGATATTCTCAGAAAAGTAACAAGCAAACATACTTGACGATCATCCCATCCAAACAAAGAAGATATATCAATCAATGCCCTTAACATCATAGGATTAATAGTTTTTTGTTAATGTGAACTTGAGTTCAATGCCACAGAGTTATTGAGTATTCAGAGGAATATTTTATGGAACATGTTTGGTCAGGTTCTTAGGAGAGCTACTTTATTTATCATGGTAAGCCCTATCACAATCTTACCAGTGCTACCGTGTTATTGATGGCTATTTGATCTGGCTACATTCTCTCGGGCGGCTCAATACCTAGAAGGTTTAGGGCCAGAGCCATGAGTTCAGCAAAACGGTGCGTTATAGTCACTCTGAGCTTTCGGAGTGCTTGGTCATCCAAGCTGATCATCGGGCAGTGAGTATAAAATCTGGAAAAAGCCCGGGTAAGGTCATAAAGATAATGACATAAAATAGCTGGACTATGTTGATAACAAGCTTTGGTTGCTGCATCAAAAAACTCTGACATTTTAATCAAGAGCTCTCTTTCATAATGAGTGATGGTGGGTAATGCTTGCTCGGACCACTCTAATACTGAGGAGGCACTACCATCATCATGAATACTTGCTGCTCTGCTTAAAATAGACTTTGCTCTGGTGTAAGCATACATTAAATAAGGCCCTGTTCTGCCTTCAAATTTTGTAAAAGCATCAGGATCAAAAATAATCTTCTTTTTAGGATCCTGGCTTAACATGCCAAACTTTAAGGTGCCAAGGGTTAGCTTGTTGGTGACCTCTGTGATTTCTTGAGGAGACATGTCTTTGTTTTTACCTAGTGCGTAAAGAGGTTGCATGGTGCTCGGGGGTTGTTCGTCATGAACAGCTACTTTTTCTTGTTGTAGAAGATCAAAATGTGACTGTAAGCCGGACTCAATCATCGCAATTAAATCCCAAAAACTCACGGTATTGCCTTTCCGTGACGACATTTTGCCCTCAGGTAACACAACCATACCGTAGGATATATGTTGATGAACACATCCCTTATTCACCCCCATAATATCAAGGCAAGTGAAGAGTTGTTGAAAATGAAAATTCTGTTCATCACCCACAATCACCAGGGATAAAGTCACTTCAGGATAGTCAATTTGTTTTTGATTAGCCAACACAAGATCCTTGGTAATATAAAGAGTGTTACCATCTGATTTACGTACCATCATAAAACCTAAGTCGTGATCACTGAGATCACGACCAACAGCGCCATCAGAAATAGTAAAAATCCCTTTTTTCAGGTAGTGGTCCACAAGATGGTGAGCTGCTTGAGTAAATTGACTTTCGTAATACTCTTCCTGGAATGTGATTTGTAATTTGGCGTAAATTCTCTGAAATTCTTCGAGGCAATCCTGTTTCGTTTTCTGCCATAACTCAAAATAATCACCTTGCTGATTTTCAAGTTCAGCTAAAATCGATGAAATATCCTCAGATGGTGTCTCACTAAGCATCCTGTGAGCATCCGAGTAATGCTGGTTATACCATTTTGTTGGCTTAATATTTGGCGGTGGTAAGGGCTGGGGTAGTTGTGATAGACGCCATAAACATTTAGCGACATGGGTCCCTTCATCACCAATATAATTAACCCCAATAGTGTTGTATCCTAAAAATAGATAGAGATTCTGCAGACTCGCCCCAAGACACACGTTCCGTGTGTGGCCAATATGAAATTCCTTATGAGTGTTTGGTTGCGAATACTCAATCATCACACTTTTATTATCTGCTGCTACTTGAGTCTTCATCATCTCTTGAATACTTTCTCGTGACGAGAAACACTGGAAGACGAAAGAACATAATTTTGTCGGGTTGACGTTCATATTGACAAAAGCACCATGAGCGACTGCGGTGGCAAGCCACCAAACTCTTTGTCTTTGACTGCTTGCTATGGTTTTGTTAAGATGACTCGCGATGATCTGAGCTAAACGTGGTGGAGGTGTCTTTAATTTTTTTGCTAGGATAAAACAAGGAAGAGCAAAGTCACTAGCATCATAGCCATCTTTTTTGACATGTTCTGGTGGTTTATTCAGGATTCCTAAGATTACCTTAACACTCAGGATTTGTGCGATATTTTTAATATCCTCATCACCGCCTATCTGGAGGAGAGCACTCACATCTTGGCTGATTTGTGATGGTAGGAAGTTGGCGGATTTTTTTTGTGTCATCAGAGGTTCATAAGAATTTGTGAATGTTGATGAGTTCCTTGATAAATAACGAGCACAAACTTCAAAGTCACCGTGACTGTAAACCTTCATAGCAGAAAAGTCATGAAAATAAAACTCAAAACGACTAGCCACCAAAGATACTGGTTTATCCTATGACTCCATTTTGGCTCATCTCTCTTGGTTCTCCTAATCAAACCGCCTTAGATTTTTTGGGTAATAGTACTCGGATTATCCTCGCCATTGAAAGAAGTCGTTCTGTTGGCTCAAAGTTTTTATGTTTGCCCGAGCTATGTTTAACGGGTTATGGTTGTGAAGATCAGTTTTTATCACAGGCTTATCTTCGACAAGCCGAACGCGAAGTTGTCAAACTACTAGATTATACACAAGATTTCACTCTGTTAGTAGGTGCCCCAATTGCCGTCAACCACCAAGTGTACAATGGGATGATCATGATTCAAGATCAACAGATCTTAGGTATCGTTCCGAAGAAGAAACTCGCTGCAGGCGGCATTTATTATGAATCACGACACTTCACTCCTTGGCCTGTTAATAGCCATACCCACATCCATTATGCCGGTTGTGATCATAT
>JAPOQT010000178.1 GCA_026710525.1 Pseudomonadota bacterium | reverse complement strand
TCAGCAGTTAGATCGCTTGATTAGTGATTATGAACAGGAATTTGATGAAAAAAAGAAGGCTAGCTTATCAAAGACTATTCAAGAGAAAATTTATTTCATGTCCTCAACAATCCCTACTTATCAGCAGACTCATATTAAATTTTTTGCGTCAAAGCATCTCCGTTTTCCTGATCTCACATTTCCGACTTTGAGTCATCAGGTGCCAGAACTCGGTTGGATCGATCAACAACCGGTTAGCAGTGATTAACACAACTCAGAGTGTTGAAAATGACTACTGGTGTTACTGATCGCGAGTGATCAATTGTTTGTTTTTGGTGTTACTTCTTTTTTTTGATTTAGTATCGGTAAAGAGCTCATCCTATGACAACGAAGTTGATCACACGTCATCTTGGGGTTGTGAGCTACCAAGATGGTCTTAGTGCTCAAAAAGAGGCATACTCGTTGGTGCAAAAAGAACCCACCCAGGGGATCCTCACTATTTGTGAACATTGGCCTGTGGTAACCCTAGGTCGTCACAGCTCCACATCTTCATTACTGGTGTCCATTGAGGAGTTGCAACGTCAAAAAATTGATTGCCATCGATCAGATCGTGGTGGTGATGCTACGGTTCATTTTCCAGGACAACTGGTGGTTTATATCACCATTTCCTT
Organism: Pseudomonadota bacterium; assembly: GCA_026710525.1. Classification (GTDB taxonomy): domain Bacteria; phylum Bdellovibrionota_B; class Oligoflexia; order Oligoflexales; family Bin106; genus Bin106. Next base: position 1,874 of record JAPOQT010000178.1, on the reverse strand, counting down.
AAAGTCACTCCGTCTCGGTGTGAAGAGCTTTGTTCGTAAAGTTGAGGATAGTGTGATCACCGTACTGGGACGTTACCAGATTGTCGGAACAACCTTAGGGAAATATCCTGGTATTTGGTTAGCTAGGGGCGATAATAGATATGCAAAAATATGTGCTTTAGGTTTCACCGTGAAAAAGTCCATTACCAGCCATGGCCTTGCCCTTAATATTACTGAAGATACCTCTTTGTTTTCTTTGATTAAACCTTGTGGTATTGATCATGATTCGTTACGAAATGTCACGAGTATGATGACAGAAATAAGGAGTAACCCTGAGCTCAATAAAGGATTAACCGCGAGTCAGATGAAAGCAAATGCTACTCGTGATCTTATATTGTCATTAGAGCAACACCTTTGATATTGATGTGATCAATGAAAAAATGATCAGATCTCAATCAATATGGGAAGGGAAGCATTTCCTCATCTGGAGAGGAAGATTCAAATCGGGCACCCGAGTCTGTTAATGTGAGTTTTGACGATTCCATCATCACTCAATTTTGTCAATGATTCCTTCGTAGAAGGACCGGAAGAAATTCATTTCCTTATTAAAGGCTAATAAATTCTGAGACGAAGGCAACTGTCCAGAATAGAAAAAATAGAAGAATTTATATCTTATTAAATAATTAAGTCGATGGAAGTTAACCTTGTTTTTTAGGTTATATTCTTTGATAAAATCTGAAGACGAAAGATTGTGAATACCAAGGAGATAACTGATAAATACATGTTTTTCGAAGGCGGTTATGAGTACTTTTTCTTCAAACTCTTGGTACCCAACTTCCGTGAGATAAGGAAGCCCTACCGAGAAAAATTCTCGTAATTTTTTTGATTTTTTAATATGCATCACCATATCAGCTAATGAGTAAGAAGCATATAGATTACTGATTTCTGGGGGTACTGATGAAGACCAGCTAAGTGTGTGGGGTTTATTTTGTGAACGATCGTCAACTTGAACTTCAGAAACTGTGCCATCATCACTGAGTAAGTTGTTAATTCTTTCTTCATAGTATGACTTGAAGTACTGAACTTCATCCGTGAAGTTTGAAAAAACCTCAGATGAAGGGATATTTCCAGAATAGAAAAAGTAAAAGAATTTATATTTAATGAGACTAGTAAGATGATAGAATTTGGCATTAGATTCTAAGTTATATTGAATCATAAAATCTGAATGGGAAATTTTTTGTTTCCCAAGGAGATAACTGATAAACACATGTTTCTCGAAAGTCGTTGTCAACACTCTTTCGGCAAATTCTTGGTAACCAAATTCCGTGAGGTAAGGAAGATCCAGAATAACAAATTCTCGTAATTTTTTTGACTTTTTAATATTGAGAACCATCTCAGCCGGTGAATAAGGGGCATATAACCTGCTGATATCTACGCCTGAAGACTGGCCTGTCGGACGACTCTGCCCATGAAGGTCTGGAGCAGGAGGGACAAGATAATGATTCTGAGTGTCGTCATCATTATGACTGAGAATACTTAACACTCTATTTTTGATCGCAACTTTTCGTTGAGTCACTTGCTGAGGGGTAAGCTCATATATTCTTGCCATCTTCGCCGTATTCGTTTGATCAAGATTTAAAATAAGAGCGAGAAAAATATGCAGATCTAATGAGTGATAACTCAATTCATCATCAATATAACTGCGCAAATTTACAGCCTCTGCCATATGTGAGTGAGTATCATTCGTGGTTTCCCTTAACACAATATCCAGACCTTGCCACGTTGGGACACCAAATAACTGCTCCTTTAAATGGTTGTAAATTTGGCGGTCGTCAAACACGGCTATATATTCGCTTAACCCATTAAGACTAATCACGTGATCAATGGTTACTGGT
>JAPOQT010000177.1 GCA_026710525.1 Pseudomonadota bacterium | reverse complement strand
CCTTACTCACTGGTTTTTCTATAGGTATTGGCACTGTGAGTATTGGCCAAGGCGGCCCTAACCCACCCATGAATCACCCTGGCAGCTGGCAACTCACCTTATTTAATAAGCATCACGAGTTAATCTTGTCTATCATACCTGGGATTTATTACGCTTTACGTTCTGCCGATGAAGGGTTTTATGTGTCTTTAGGTGGTGGGTTAATGTATTCTCTTGCCCATCCTATCAAAGGCTTAGACTTTGGAGCCACAGCAGGATTTGGTTTCAATTTGTGTCGATTATTCTGTATCGGTATTGAATACCGAGCAGCTATGGGAATTGACTCATACTATTTACCCCATAAATTCAAAGACGGACACTATTCTATGAGGCTTATGCTGGGTATGAAATGGTAATCACTACTATCCTTAGCCATGAGAGACTCGCACAACTTTTTGGTACCAACAGTCTTGATCTGCCAAAGCATGAGCTCCCGCTTCTTGAGTAAGCTGATCTAGCATGAGTTGTGCCTCATGACCCAGGGGTGTGATGGTACTGAGGGGTGCCAAGACCTCGATAAAAGGCCACCACATGAAGGCTCTTTCGGTTAGCTTGCCATGAGGAACTATGAGATGCTCTGTCTTGATTTGTAAGGGTTTTAGCTCTGTTTTAGACTGGTGCAAAACAAAAAGAATATCCAGATCAATGAGACGGTCCTCATTGGGAACTTGCCTTACTCTGCCCAACTTCGCTTCAAAGTTCAACAGCTCACACAAAAGCTGGTGAGGTTTAAGTGCTGTGGCTAAAACAAGAGCGCCATTCAAAAATCTATTTTCGGCTACTCCACCCACAGGATAATTGAGATAAAATGCTGATGTATACCTCACTTGACCGACGGATTGTAACAACCGAATAGCACCCTCGATCATCAGCTTTTTCTCTAGGAGAGAACCGATGCTAGAACCTAGAGCAATAAAAGCCTGGTAAGGTGAAAGTCTACTTGTCATAGCTCATTTTTTATAACGTGTTTAAGAGATGACTATCAAGTGACTGATTATTTTGATAGAAGTCATTATCATTTTATGGGATCCTAAACGTTTAAGTTTTGAGGACATAACCCATTATACACTCTACTACTTATCATTATCATCCTACCTCCTAGCTTATGAATAAAGAAAATCTAAGCACACCATTATCTCAAGCAACATTCTGCTATTTAGGGGTTAAATCAGAATACTCCATGGTGGATGGCAGTATGAAACTCGATGATTATCTGGCTAAACTCGTGGAGCGCGGCCACCGCTATGCCAGCCTTGTTGATAATGGTGGGCTTTTTGGCGCTTTAGATTTTTATCTCAAGTGCCAACAAAAAGACATAACTCCCATTATCGGGAGCACTCTCTATATGGAGCCATCACCCTATTTAACTGATTTTTTCCAGCAATACTTCCCACCAGAATATCAACAAATAAGATCAGTTACACCGTCTAGTAACGAGTTTGCAAGAGAGCTCATGAATACTCTTCCTCAACCTCCTAGTTTTCAGCTCACTTTACTCGCTAAAGACAATGATGGCTACCGCACCCTAACTCGCCTTGTTTCAGCAGCTTATGAAAGCCTCGTCGACGATATTCCTTTATGCTCATGGTCGCTAATAGAAAAATTTTTAACTCCCAGTGACCGCTCCCATCTTTTTATCCTTTCAGGAACGACCCATGGTGAGCTCACCTATTTATTTCATCTGCAAAAAATATTTCAAGAGCATAAAGATCACCCTCAGTGTCAAGGGATATACCGAGCTTTGCAAAACATCCCAGGAAGTTATGTCAAACACCTGCAGAATCTTGGAGGTCAAGATGGTTTGTATCTCGAACTATTTCATCATGGATTTAACTACGAAGGAGAACTGAGGGAGTATATTGCTGGGCTAGCAGCTCAGTTGGCTATTCCCTTGGTCGCTTCTGCTGATGCCTATTACCTAAATGCTGAAGATCATGACAGCCATATGATTGCCTTAGCTATTAAAAACTCCTTGGCGGAGTCAGATCTTCACACTCGACAGCACGATAGTTGTTTTCATCTCTTTGACCACGATGAATTTCAAGCAATATTTCACGCTTATCCTGAAGCCGTGGCTAACACCATGGTTATTGCTGAGTCATGTCGTCATCTGAATTGGGACCTATCCCATCATCACTTACCATCATTTCCCCTACCTGAGAAGATAAACGAAAATGACTGGTTAGAAAAATTAGCTTGGGATGGTCTGAATACCCGCATCACTACCACTGATGACACCTATACCCAAAGACTCAACTATGAGCTCAAAGTCATCAAAGATATGGGTTATAGTGGCTATTTTTTGATTGTTCAAGACTTTATCCAATGGTCAAAATCACAGAATATTGCGGTGGGCCCTGGTCGTGGTTCAGGAGCCGGCTCTCTTGTCGCTTTCGCTCTAGGGATCACCGATATTGATCCTTTGAGATGGGGACTGCTTTTCGAGCGGTTTCTTAATCCTGAAAGAGTATCGCTCCCTGACTTTGACATTGATTTTTGTCAGTGGCGTAGAGAAGAGGTAATCGACTATATTGTCAGTAAGTATGGGACGGATAAAGTCTCACATATTTGTTCGTTTGGCAAACTCATGGCAAAAGCCGCTTTGAAAAATACAGCGAGGGTCCTAGGCGTTCATTACCTTAAAATGAATCAGTTAACTAAAATGTTTCCTGATGATATGACCCTTTCTTTGCAAGAAGTCATTGAGGACCAGCCAGAGATTGCCAAAGAAATTGCTGCTGATAACACCCTGCAACGAGCTGTGAATGAGGCCTATAAACTCGAAGGAATGATCGCCCACACATCGATTCATCCAGCTGGTATAGTGATCTCAGATCGCCCTATCTCAGATGATGTGCCCACATTTCAAACCAGTCGAGATATGTGTGTTGCTTCCCAATTTGAAATGAAGTCTTTAGAAAAAGTCGGATTAGTGAAATTTGACTTTCTTGGTCTTAAAACCCTCACCGTCATTGATTTGGCTTGCCGCCATATTCAACAACGATCCCAGCCATCTTTTACCATTGAAAACATTGCTCTCGATGATACCAAGGTGTATGAAGATCTTACCCATGGCCATACCACCGGCGTATTTCAAGCGGAATCAGGGGGCATGACCGCCCTGATGAAAAAACTCCAGCCATCTCGTTTTGAAGATATTATTGCCCTTGTTGCCTTATTTCGTCCAGGCCCTCTTGGCTCAGGCATGGTTGATGATTTTATTGAAAGAAAACATGGACGCCAGGATATCGCTTATCTTCATCCTCTCTTACAACCCATACTCGCTGACACCTATGGCATGATCGTGTATCAAGAACAGGTCCAGAGAATTGCCTCTGATTTAGCTTGTTATTCCCTAGGTGAAGCAGATCTTCTAAGAAGGGCTATGGGGAAGAAAATTCCTAAGGAAATGAGCAAACAGAAAAAACGATTTTTGGCCGGTGCCAAAAGCCAAGGTATTGACGACAAGCTAGCTGATAGGATTTTTGAACTAATGGCTGAGTTTGCTAAGTACGGCTTTAATAAATCCCATTCGGCAGCGTATGGTCTTATTCTTTATCAAACAGCTTATCTCAAAACCTATTACCCTCATGAATTTCTGCTATCTCTGATGACCTGTGATTCAGATAACCCAAAGAAGATGCAGAATTATATTACCGAGTGTCATCGTCTTAACATGAGAATTCAACCGCCATCACTCGCCCAGTCTCATATTGATTTTTCTCTCAGCGATGATAATGAGATTAGATATGCTTTCGAAGCCATTAAAGGAGTATCGAAAAAGCTTCTGCGCTCGGTTATTACAGCGAGAGAGAAAGCCCCATTTAAAGATCTCCTTGATTTTTGTCATCGCTGTAACCTTCAAGAGGTTGGCAAAAAAAATCTCGAACTCCTGATCTCTGTGGGTGCATTTGATGAGTTCGGTTATCCACGCCGCGCACTCATGCCTCGTGTCGCTAAGATGGTTAAGTACAATGAACAATTGCACACGAGAAACTCATCAAAACAACCTAGTCTACTATCCCTCATGACAGGTCAGACACACGAGGTGCACCAAAATAAACCTAGTTGGCTTGAAGAAATCGAAAAAGATAGTCCTCTTGTACCACTCGTAGGGGTGAGTGATCTTATCCAAGAAAAAAATCTTTTAGGCACTTATTTAAGCGCACATCCCATGGACTTTTTTAAACAAGAGAAGAATTTTTTAGGTATGCCCAAGTCCCTTAAGGATATAACACAAAAATTCACTGGGCAACCCGAAGCAACCAAGGGGTATTACAAACCTCCAAAAGAGCATTTGGTGGTGTTTTTAGAGCATCAGTATGAAAGGGTGTCAATGAATGGTCAAAAAAGCCTTCGTCTTATTTTAGATGATAAGAATGAGACGATAGAAGGAGTCATCTATGATCCTGAGACAATACCTAAGATTCCTCAGAACCATCGGTTTGTCGTCATTTCAGGCTATCTCCAGCAAAGAAAATACCCTCTTTTTGTGATTCGATCTATTGAAGATGCGAAAGAGGTTTTAGCGACAAAAGATTTCCATTTAGCCTTTTGTCCTCCCCATTCTGATCAGTCTTTAGACAGTTTTTCTTGGTTAAAGCCACTAGCCAAAAGACTTCATGAATTAACCAAACAACACCCAGGCACAGTGAAACTCTTTTTCTACCTGAGAACCTCCCACGCACAAATGGTGTGGGATTTAAACATATCTCTTGCTAAACAAACGATACTCGAAGTTATTTTACCTAATCTGCCTTCTAGCTTAACCTGTCAAATTTTTAAAGATAATAAAAAAATAGCGTGAATTAATTCACAAATAATCATATTCAATTCCTATAACAAGAAATCCATGAATATAAGGGAAAATCAAACATATATTCATTAATTAGGTGTGGTCCTCTTGTATTACAGTAGACTTTTGTTTGAAATAAGCGTATGATAGAGCTGATAGGCCAAGGGGCTATGCGGTGGATAATTTAATAAAAAACAGGTTGTACTATGTGGTTGTTCGTAATACCAGTTATGTTTCTTGCCTTGTCACTGCCAGGAAGTGACAGGCGCAACAAGTATACCTTTTATACTGAAGTGGATCAATTAAATGGCCAGGGCCCGATTGCACCAACCAAAAACAACCCTGCGAGCGCCTTTGAATCAAACACTCT
>JAPOQT010000176.1 GCA_026710525.1 Pseudomonadota bacterium | reverse complement strand
TGGTACCGACCTCTCTCATCAATCACAAAACTGCACCCTCATTTTTAAACTAGCTCATCGGGAGTTTGGCGAAGAAATCGTCACTGCTAAAAGTCATATTAACCGGCCATACACCGATAAAAACTTCTCGAGATCTCCCAGTGTTCTGCGTCTACTTAGCTTGATCCATCAGGCTGAAGTCACCCCCGAAGACCAACTACTCACCAAGGCTGAGGTCCACATCAAAACAATAGCTCAAGCCTATGAACAAGAAGTGAATTATTTACCCGTGGCTACCGGTGAGACCAAGTACCATTACTACTGGCTATTTGACCATTTCGGTATTTTGTTGCTGTTATTAGCTATGCCAGTAGAGATTTGGTTACGAAAGATCAGACCATTATCATAAGTCATTGTTTATTCTGAGCTCTGTGCTGATATTTCTGTTAAAAAATTAGGAATATAAGGGAAATGGAGGATGTTCGTACAATGAATATGACTTCTGGCTAGATCAAGACCAGAAACGCCTGCCCTTCGTCCTGGCTTCATGCCAAGTAAGTTGTTTTCAAGAAATTCCCGAGATCGCCAGCCACTGGAGAGAATACCTAGTAAGTATTCTTCACCTTGATACTTGAAGGTAATAGGTGCCCCCGAATCACCGACACAACTGCCGACAGGATAGGGTAATGTTAAAGAGAGAAACTTGTGATACGCAAAACGTTTTTTGTCTTGCTTAGAACCATCATTTTTGAACATAGTTTCATAATAAATATGTTGTGCCACCTTCATGAGTTCTAATCGCATTTCATCAATACTCAACGCGACCCGTCTATTTTCCGAGATAATTACTTGATAATAATAATTCACCGTTTTTTCTGATACTAAGATGTCTTTGATCATATCTAAATAAACCTCTTTCGTTAATCTTTGTAAGCTCGTACGGTAAATTTCAATATCCATAGAAAAACGATCTCGACCTTGGATTCCACCAATGCGCTCGAATTTTAGTCCTGGATCATATTTGGTACCACCAGTGAGCTTAACCTGTCCAGTACCATAGACCGACAGTATGCCCTCAAACGGAAACACCCTCTCTGGTTGCCCGGGTATTGCTGGAAAAATTTGTAATATCTTAGGCAGTCGGACTAGCTTTGAACGGATCGGCTTTCGCCACAATGGGAGGGTTGGGATAGCCGAAAGCTGATACTCCAAGAGCTTTTGATCTAGCAATGATTGATCAAAATACAGCAGACTAATATCAGAGCCAGAACCAACAGGCTTCACTGTGATCACTGGTACATCGATCCGGCGAGACTCGTGAAGAAACAGAATCGATACATCACCACCTTTTTGTAAGTCACTATCAAAGTGTTCTTGATACAAATATAAACAATGGTTAGCCGTTAAAATCACTCCCGATGCAATATAAGCACCGCCACAGAGGGCTTTGTTTAGGACGATCGAATAGTCATCAAAAATATTAACAAACCAACCCGGAGGATGACTTAGGAGTTTTGAATTGATCAGCTTCAGCTCAGATTCAGGAGAACGTTCGTTATCACCGAAAAAATTGGTTTTACAGCCTATCACACTGTTCGCACAGAATATTAGCAGTACCATGTTCAGCAAGGTTGGTATGACAGCTGAAATGCTAAATCCCATAACATACCTATCGCTGATTACATTAAATGCTAACACTTATGATTATATGATACCAGAGAACACCCTTCCATCGGTTGGATAACCATAATACTAAAGACCCTGTGACAGTATGAAGACTCCTCGCTGAAACCTAAACTTTCCCACAGATATTCATGATTTTATGCTCTTACTTGACATCTGGATTGGGAAATCTTGTTAATAAATGGCAACAAAAAACAGTTAACCGTTAATGGCACTGATATGATGAAGATAAGATTTTTAATATAGGCCATAGAGCAAATACAAAGACAGGAGTATGGTAATAAATATCAGGGCCGTGGTCAGCCTGTTCATCTTACTTGTCTTGTTTTTGAGTTGAACAGTACCGTCTCATTGGTTATCACCATGAGCTGATGTGGTTCTATAGTAGGTTTTTTGGTTACTAAGATTAAGCAATAGAAAATCCATTTTCCCGTTGTTCGTGGTTACCGGCTTTCAATCATAAGCTCAATTTGTGAATTAGCCTTAACCATAACTTGGTCTGCCAAAATTAGCACCGGGTGACTCCTGCCTCCCAAACGATAAGCATTTGGTGGCAACTCCTGACCATCCACTTTCACTTGAAGCAGATTAAACACACGTAAACTAAGCATGTTAAGGTTCTGATAGCGTAGTGATTTCGTATCTAGGTCATTCATAATCGTTTGTAAAGCATTTTGCCAATCACTGGCACAGATGGGAAATTGTCTGCCTGAATACTCACGAGTTAAATTAAGGTACGCCGGTGTGTATCCATTACCACATTTAGACCTTATTCCTGATTCTCGTAACTCATTATAGGGAGGATAGAGTGTGTTATCGATGTTCGTGGTAAATATTTCATCTTCATATAGCTCAGAGCCACTCGATGAAAAACTATAAAAACTCGTCGAACGATCCATAAACCGAGATTGCATCAACCGGCGGAACTCGGTAACATGAGACTTTAATGGGAAATCATCGGTAACAACAATAATAGCAGATAACGCATCTGATTGAAAAAACCAGTCGCCACTAACACCAGCAACATATGTTCTTGGTGAAAGAAATTTGATCAAAGTAGCTAATGGACTAAAAGACTCAATGGCACAATTAATTTGAACCACCTGAGAATTGGATAGATTTAAGGGTAAAGTCCAACCAAAATCCCTAGACATATTCGTTTTCATATCTTGAGCGAGAATTTGCGGAACACAAAACCTTACTCCTTGTTTCTGTGCTGATATCACACCAATACGAACATTATGAGAATGATACTTCTCAATAAATGATGTTACGCTATCAATGGCTTGATGGTGGAATTGCAAGCGCACCATAGAACTACTATTATCGATCACCCATAAAATATTACGAGACCGCTGTTTTTGGGCAGATGCTTGAAATACAACACTCCGAACATCAGAATTTTGATAGGGATTTGAACCTGATTTACCCCCGTTTTGCATCACTGTGGTCACAAGCTTAGGGGGCTGAATTGGTGTACTGAATTGTCGTTGGGGTGGCCCATAGGATTCATAACTATCAGCAGCCGTAACACCTTGATCCCTCCCCTGGTTATGAGCAGGTTGGCTAGATTTGGTCGGTGAAATATTTCTTTTCGGTACGAACTTACGGAAATCCTGATCATTGGTAGAGCCACCAAGGCCACAGCCATGAATAACCATAATCATCGCCAAACATGTGATGGTGCATAATATTGCAACTGTGACTTTGGTGCACTCACTCACGGTGTTTTTCATATTATCCTTGAGATTATCTTGACATCGAGTTACTGGCATACATAAATACATGTGTTAGGTGACTTATCACGTTGTGTCCTACGCATATCTTTGATTGTTTCTCATCTCTATATTACTATGATATTACTATGATCTGAGCACCATCATAGAAACCGTGACCTCGACTCATGATGTATTCCATATGCTTCACGGGAGATGTCACCCCTATTATTCTGGCGAAAATTCATGGGTTCTCCCTCATATTGATCCCTGAACTCATGCAATTATTTCCTAAATAATATTGATCAACATACGTCTGAATACCGGAGCTTATCTAAAGACTATATACCGGCAGGTGATCATTAACTTCTTACTTGAAGATTATTTTTTTTCTGATAGGATGCAATTCGGCAGTGATGGCTGATATTTTTTGAGATTTAGCCGTGGTTATGATAGAATCACCTTTACCTCAATGTCTGGTCCCCAGTGGTAGTGCGCCATTCTAATCATTCCCTAGGGTGTAGTAAGTAATAACAAACAAGAGTTTACGTCAGAATAAAGACGGTGA
>JAPOQT010000175.1 GCA_026710525.1 Pseudomonadota bacterium | reverse complement strand
TGCGTAAGATGACAGTGGCCACGAAGCATCTATTTTAATCTGCACCTGAGAATCGCTGGCTCCTAGTAGAACACGACCTAAATAAATAGCTGTGTTTTTACCGCCCTGATCTGATGTTTTTTTTGTGCCAACTTTACTTTCACCAATCATAGCAATCAGCAAGGTCTTGTCATCGTAGAAGGCTATTGATGACTCCTGAACAATAAAGGGCCACTTGATAGACGCGGTTAAGGTTGGTGGTAAGTCTTTCGTGACTTTTTTAACCATGAGCTCGGAATTGTCATTAACTCGACTAACATATAACTTAAAATCACTAGCTGGAAAATTTTGCGTTATCACTTGCATGTTTTCAGAAGCTACCTGAAGCACAGAGGTAGCTGGCAGAGCATGGACCTGATGATCCATCCCACTGGGAGTAGCTCGAAATGAGCCAACGTGCCACAAAAAATGATCTACATAACCAGAAAGTAACCAACGATCTTGACTAAGCATTTGGAGCCGTAAATCACTGCCATATAAAAAATCAGGAAACTGCCGTTGCACGAGTTGTTTACCCGTGAGAAGATCTGAAATCACTAACTCAAAACCACCGGCATCGCTTGGGTCCTGGGGTATAATTTCCCGCATCTTAAAGACGACAACCTGTGTCTTATTCCGCACCGACACTAAAAGAATTTTTTCACTCGGTGCTAACACCTTAGTCGAAGTTTGATAATGCTGATTCATTGCCATATGACGACTAGGGTGATGATAAAACACTCGTCGGCCTTCACCATTGATTCCTTCGCCCCAATAAATCCCTTCTTCCCCCCCTAAAGCAAGATAATGCAACGACAGTGGTTTCAGTGTTGTTACTTGACTCAAAAGATCATGATCACATGAAAGTTGAGTCGCCTGCTTAGCCACTAACCAACGCGGTGATAAGGTTTCAGGAGTGGAAGTACAACTCCAGAGAGTAACACTGAAAAACAGAATCTGCACCAGGATAAAATAAATCATTTTTTCAATTACTTATATAAATAATAACCGCGATTACTCGAGATAAGGGCAAGATCGTACCCCTACCTGGCAACCTCATCATAGGGATTTGAGTATATATTAAATATAAGTATAAATCAGAAGATTGTCACACGATGCCAATAACCCTTGAGGAGACACTGGTGATATTGCTTCCACGTTTGCCCACAACCACCCTCAGACTTGTCGTCTTCCTTTTGGTCGCTAGCACGATCAGCTGTGAGTCCATCAACCCATCTTTTTTTATGGCACAACAATTTTTTGATGGCCGTCTGAAAAAAGCAGATGAATTAGCCCAAAAAGGACTGTATCGCGAAGCGATCGCCGCTTACAAAGAACTCCTCAATAGTAGAGCTGATCAGCGAATTATTCACCGCAATCTAGGAGTTGTACTCACTCAAATAGGGTTATACCATCAAGCAGAGGAACATCTTCTTCAGGCTGTGCGAGCATTGCCAAACAATTATCAAGCTAGATACTACCTAGCGGAAGTACAACGAGTGCTGAAAAAATGGTCTTCATCTATTCATCATTACCGGGCTGCCCTCAATGAACGCCCCCTCGACCTTAAAGCATCACGAGGGCTTGCTTGGAACTACTATAACTTAAGCGAATACCCTCGTAGTTTAGCCATTATCAGACAATTACCACCCGGAAAGCAAAATGATCCCCAAGTCATGATTATTCGGGCTCGGCTCCATATCCAACTGAATAACCATGGATCCGCCCTAGCCATCTTAAACAGTCGTCGCTGGCAGAATTTCCCTTTCTATACACCATATCGTCAGAGTTTACTTGGTGATATTTATTACATGAGAAAAAATTGGGGCAAGGCGTCCCATCATTATAACCAAGCATTAAAACTCAACCCACATCTACCTAGTGCTTTAGTAGGATCAGCTAAAGTTTCCTATGAACAAGGTGGCAAGAAAAAAGCTAAAGAGCTGCTACTCAGAGCGTTACAAATTAAAGGTGACCTGTCAGAGCCTTATTTCTACCTAGCTAAAATCTTACAACCCTCCCATCCGAAAAAATCCCTTGAGTACTACAAAAAATTTGCTGATCTAGCTGAGTCAAAAACCCGATTTGCTTACATGATGGATGACGTCAAAAACAACATCAATTATCTTGAAAATACTCTTCAGCAAACACATAGGGTATATAGCAAAAACTAAGGAGTTTTATTACACGTTTTAGAGGAGGACTTCTGGGTTGGTTGTTTCTTTCGTTGTCTGGTGGGTTTATTGCTTTGCTTATTACTTTGCTTTGCTACTATATCCTCTAAGGTTTCTTCATCTAAAAATCCTTTTTCAAGCAAGAATTCTCTGAATTTTTGCAAGATTTTATCTTCAAGTTGTCGCACCCGTTCTCTACTAACACGAAATTTATTACCTAATTCTTGTAGTGTAACTGGCTCTTCAGCCAAGATACGCTCCCGTAAGATTATATGATCTCTCTCTTCAAGGCCTTGAGCAAATTCTTCGATATGGTCAGAAAAAATAGATACCATCTGCAACTTAGCTAATCGGGTATCAATGGGTAGTTGTCTTTTATCCGATAAAGTGTCGTGGATGGTTTGGCCGCTTGCTGAATCATGAACAATCGGTGCATCGAGATACACATCTTTCGCCGATAAGCGCTTTTGCATTTCAAGGACATCTTTTTCACGAACTTGCAATCGTTCAGCAATAAGCTTTGTATCCACCTTTTCATACTGTT
>JAPOQT010000174.1 GCA_026710525.1 Pseudomonadota bacterium | reverse complement strand
TAATTGTGGGGTGAAACAGGCAGTTGAGGATCAGGATATTGCCCAGTGGCGTTATCACTCTTATCAACAATTATTAACGAGTATGAAAGAACGGTTACGCGATCAACACTAACGGGAAGAGTGTCGGGAGTGACGATAAATACTAGAGAGAGGGGTATCATAATATGACGCTGAGTTTTAAGGAAGAACGAAATCAGCAAGTTTTTCGTGCTCAAGTCAGAGCATTTGCCCGTGACGTTCTGAGTCCTCAGGTGGCGACTCTTGATGCCAAGGAGAAAATGTCACCCGAGCTCTTAGGGAATTTGGCAAACCTTGGGTTGTTTGGTTGTACATTAGAGAGTTGTTATGGTGGTGCTGGTCGAGATGAGTTATCGTATTTGATGGCAGTGGAAGAATTAGCGGCCGTTGATGGCTCTCATGCGGCTATTATTGCTTCCCATAACAGCTTAGGTATTGGTAGTCTCAGTTTATGGGGTAATGAAGAGCAAAAGCGACACTATTTACCTGGGTTATGTACTGGCAAAGAGTTATGGGGTTTTGCCCTTACCGAAAAGCAGAGTGGTTCAGATGTGAAGAATTGTGCCACACAAGCTCGTGAGCTAGCTAGTGGTGGTTTTGCCCTCACTGGTTCTAAGGTTTGGATTACGAATACGGCATGCGCACAGAATCGTGGTGTTACGGTGATGGCTATGACATCACCTCATGAGTCCCAGTCTCGAGAGTTATCGTGTTTTATTGTGCCAAGAGAGGCGAAAGGTTTTCAACAAATTCCCATGACAGGTAAAATGATGTGGCGTGCTACAGCCACAGGACATCTTGTATTCAATGAGGTTCACTTGGCGCCAGATCAGCTTTTAGGTCAGAGAGGTCAGGGCATGGCCCAGATGATGACCGTGCTTAATTCCGGCCGGTTATCAATTGCTGCCATGGGCGTTGGTTTAGCCCGAGGAGCTTATGAATTAGCTCGGCAACATGCATTAACCAAGAAAACATTTGGCCGTCACTTAATCGATCATCAAGGGGTGGCTTTTAAGTTGGCTGCCATGGTTACTAAGGTGGAGGCAGCCCGTAACTTGCTCTGGAAGGCTTGTTGGTTAAAATCAACCAACCAAGGGTTTAGCAGAGAGGCTTCTATGGCCAAGTTATTTTGTTCTGAGGTAGCAGAATTCTGTGTTCGTGAAGGATCACAAATTGTTGCTGGTGAAGGATTATTTCATGGTCATCCGATGGAGAGATTTTACCGGGACGTGGCTATTTTAAGAATTGGTGAAGGTACTAGCGAGATCCAAAAGCTCGTGATATCAAGGTCCTTAAAAAATCATCCTTAGGGTTCATATTGACTATGAAGCGTGTTCTTCGTGCCGGCCAGGATTGGCAGCAAAACCTTGTTATTAGGTTACCACCCTTAGTACCACTGTTACTGATAGTGAGCTGTGTTTTAGGGTGTGAGCTTTGGTCTTTACATGGCCAAAAGGTGATCACAGTGGATCGTGGCTTAACGATTGGTTTAATACCCATGTGGATACCTCAGGGCTTGGGAAAGCAGGATCAATCAACTGATGACAGTGTCATCCATTCGGTTGATTATATGGGACCATCTCTATTTGATAATTGGTTATTTCGTCGTGAAAGAATCTCTTATCTCAATACTATTTTACCGATGTCTTCGGTTGATATTGCTCTCATGATGCAGCTTGTTGCTCAGCCATTTCCAGGCGGTTATTCAGAGCTAAGCCTTTTACAGTATGGTAGAAGTTTCTGCGAATCATGGCAAAACGTATCAGTACCTAGTACTCAGATAGAGTTATCATCATCTTTTGTTATTCGTCCATCAAGGAATCTCATTAAGGACGCTCAGGTGCCGCCCCAGTTGGTGTTATTGAATTACGGTGATGAGGATAATAGGGATCAGTGGAATGATTATCTCGTGTTCGTCGGATATATTTATAAAAAACAGCCAATTTTGCTTGTGATGATCTATGTGCGAGACGATGGATTTTTAACAGAAAGATTCTCGGTAGCTACGAAAATTATTAAAGAATTTTTGCAGAAAAATCCTGGCTACTGTACAAAACGACTGATTGTAGCTGGACAAATACCTGACCCTTTAGAGGGTGAGAGAGAGTCAAGTGACTGGCAGATGTTAACGGATTCCTTTGAGCTAATGGATACTTTTAGTCGTGATTTGCCTTGCTTGCCAGCTAGTCAGACTGTTTATGAGCATCAATTAGGGCGGAAGGATGGTGTTACCAAGGCAGAATTAGGGAGATGCTTAACCGATGACCTGCGTAATCCCATCCAATTATCTGCAGGGGAGCTTAAAGGTTCGGGGCGTTATCAGAAAATTTTGGTACCAAAAGAGGCTAAGCTTAGGGCTTCGGAGTTATGGCTTACTGATGGGATTTCGAGCCAGATAGGTAGTGATCATGAAACTAAAATGCCATTTTTTGCCTCTTATGGCTGGAAAGTGGAAATATCCCATTTACCTCTTTGCTCTCTTTAGAGAGATATTGCTTGACATCAAACGATGATGATATCACGGCGAGATGACAGGCAAAGCTACGCTATACTATAATCAGCAGATGTAGCTGCTGATAAACCGATAAGAAAATGCGGTAGCTCTTTTTAGTCAGGGTGAGAGTGTTTTTTTTTGATTCGCCTGTTTATGAGATATAAGATGAAAAAGCCTATATCATCATCTTATTTGTGCCTATTTCTTTTGTTTCTCAGTGTGCTGCTATTTTGGCATGGATGTTCTTCGGCAAGTAATATTGATTATCGTAAGAAACTACCTCCATTAATTCCAGATCCTAATGCTGATCCCCCTGAGGTGCTGCCTGAAATTAGTAAAATACCGACGACACCTCGCACAGATCTTCCTGATAAATTAAGGGAGAAAAGAGATGAGATAGCACGTAATTATTGCTCAAGCCAAGGAGTTACGGACCATCGGACTATGCTAAATCTTTTGAGCTGTCGAGTAAACGAGCAAAATGAGTGGTTAGATCATTCAAACTTGTATAGAACTAAAGAAACTTCTTGCACAACTCAAACAGGCTACCTGCGGGATCAGATATTCAATCTTAATGGTGATAAAGGCACAGGAACAAACTGGCTCACAAATGCTTGCCAAGCTATTGCTGATCAGCTTTTCACTGGTAAAGTCATAGAGCAATTCAACAAGGATGGCCTCGAGCCAGACTCAGCAGCTTTGGTAAAGAAATTCAAAGAGCTGCTCAGGACCTCTTCTGATTTTAAACTGTCAGGTGATGATAAGGGCACCTCTACCAACATTAAACTGATGCTCGCCTATTCTATTTTTCGTCTGAATCACAACTGTGCTGCCGCAATGACAACAGGAGATTTTTCCCCTAAGAGGATAGCTGCACCGACAACAATAAATAATCTTACCCGTCATTATATTTTCACGCGCCATAATCAGGGAACTTATAATCGTAGTACTAATAATCCATTTTCACGACCATTAGCTGGAGTGTGGCCATTGATAGCGAGAAATATTCAGGTTGGAGCTTATACAAATACAAAGAAAGAAAAATACACAGGAGCTGATGCTTCACAGACCGATGGCGCCACACTGACAATGCTAGAGGGAAAGCAAAAATCACTCACAACCTTATGGAATCATTGGTTTAAATATGGC
>JAPOQT010000173.1 GCA_026710525.1 Pseudomonadota bacterium | reverse complement strand
TATTGCTTGATCTGATTCGCAATGCTGTGAATCCAAAAAACATGTTTTTTCAGTACGAACATTTCACCACTAACTGTGCGACCATCCCAAGAGACCTTTTAGATCAAGCATTAGGAGGCTATCTTAAACAACAACTAAACTCCCAACCCTCGAAGCGTAATTATCGTTATTATGTGCGAGAGCACATGGCTTATTATCCACCCTTGGGCTTCTTATTAGATGTTTTGATGAACTCAAAGCTTGATCAACCGATGACCAAGTGGCATGAAACATTTTATCCGGCTAAGTTATCTGAGTATCTCAGCGAACTACCTCACATTGACGATAACCAAAAACAAACTCAGCATAGCTTACTTGGCCCGAAAACGAGTTGGGTGACATCTAGCTCAACACATCATTCAAAGAGTGGGTTATTTCCCCTTATTTTTTGTTTGTTATCACTTTCGGTGCTGCTCATGCTTATGATTGCCACACAAGCCAAAAAGTACCACCTAACTGTGGTGCGCATCATTGCTCGAGCTTACTGTGTATACTGGGGTCTATTATCGGCAACACTTGGCCTGGTGATGCTAATATCATGGTTATTTTCTAGTCATCTTGATATGCATCATAATCAAAATTTACTGATCTTTTTTGTCACTGATATTATTTTTGCTTTTTTTCGGGTGACAGTGAGAAACAAGCACAAGGAGCCTCTGAAAAATGCCTGGCGTAACCTACCCGTGCTTTATATGCTGATTCATATTATCGCCCTCATCGTATACCTATTACTATCGGTGACTGGTGTGTCAGAACAGAATATTACCAGCACCTTGTACTACCTGATTCCACTACAAATTGGCTTTTTTGTTTGGCAGTGGCAGCTCAGGTCCCAAGCTTACATCATTGAGAGATAGAGAGGCTTCGTTTCCTGATAACATTTGCTCACATAGGTGTTACCATCTTTGCTCGAGTACTGATCAGTTGACTGGGTAACTTGGATACAAGGATCAGAGTGTCCTAGGAGGCTGAGAATATCTGCCACATCAGCCGACGTTGAAATGTTAAAGTGAGGCATTATTTTAATGGGCCCGCTACCCGCGATGGGCGCTATCGGTGATTTACATCTTTCAGGCATCAGCAGATCAACAGGTTGTGCAGCCTCAGTTTGGATGATTCCTAGGTTTATTTAGTGTTCTGAAAGTACCAATTGTTATTAGTTTGAAGAGGTATTCTAAGGGGTTGATCGTGGCCATGAATGCCGTTTTCCTTCCGGCAAAATGAACGCTTACCATCCCAGCGTTGAGCAAATTTTTGATCATTATCTCTGAGGTGGAGTGCAACATCAACAGCATTGTGGGCATATTCCCTCATAGATTCAGTGATATGACCACGATTCACTAAACTCTTGAATAAATGAAAGGATGGTTTCGGATATCTAGCAAAGTTATTAGCTCGATCAACATGGACAAGACCAAATTTCGGACAATAACCGTCAGCCCACTCCCAGTTATCTGAGATGGTCCAAAAAATATAGCCTTTGATATTTACCCCATCGCGAATGGCATGATGCACAGCCAGAAGGTGTTCAATTAAATAAGGCATCCTAACAAGATCAGTGTCATCAGCAATACCATTTTCTGTAATGATGTACTCAAGTGATGGATTACGCTTTTTATATCTGGTATGAAAATCCATCAGTATTTGATATAAACCATCCGCGTTAAGTTTTCTACCAGAATCAGAATATAAGGATGACCTGTTTTTGGGCAGCGAATAATCAAATAACCTCAGCTCTTCTTCACCATAATAGTTTAAACCTAAAAAGTCTAAATATTGAATCGTTGCATCAGGAAAACCATAAACAATAAGATTCTTGTGGAGATGCTGAACCAAAAACTTCAGCAGAGGACCTGATCGGTTAGTAATAAGAGGACTCAAATGACTGGCACCAATCTTAATTCGAGGGTGTTTTTCTTTAATGGACTTGTACACCTGAATATGGGTTGCGATAATATTCTCCATCACTTCGGAAAAATCCCTCAGACCCCGAAACATGACATCAAAATTAAACACAGAATTTTTTGGGTCCTTAATATCTCCTGGAGGCCAGTAATCAATCAAGTGGGTTAAGAGGGAAAAAACCACAGGTTCGTTAAAAATGACAATATAGTCGATCTGGTCGCCAAGCTCATCAACAACTTCGAGAGCAAAGTCATGAAAATAAGATTTTAAAGATGGATTCAACCAGCCAAGCTTACTCAGAGTATGATCAGCATAAGTCGGAATAGCCCATTTAGGCATATCGTGATGAAACAGGGTCACCATTACCTGCATGTCATGCTTTTTAATTAGGGTGAGTATTTGTCGGTATCTCTCGAGAGCCTTAAGATCTTGAATCTGACGAGGACAAAATAATAACACACAGAATTGGGCAGGAAGATCAGGAACCAGTCGAGCCCAGCTAATACCTAAGCGAAAAATCTTCACACCTGTTTCTTTGGCTAATTTTATTTCTATCAGGGGGTCTGAGAAAAAATTTAATCTTTTTTCAGGTTGATAAATGTTATCAAAGGCTTTCACACCTCCCCTTTTGGCAAATTCCAACCAAGAATCTTCCAGAGAGTCCTCGACATGAGAGGGAGCATTGGCTAAACCAAATTGAAAATCATCAGGAAAATCAGCTAAAACATTGGAATGATCATGAAGGTCATCAAATAGGGGGAGACGGGACCAAATTTCACGAGGGTCATCCTTTGAGCTGTTAGTATTCTTTGCTAAAAGTGGCGTCCAGCTAACAAAAGAGCACCAAAATAGGGTGATAAACAGACACATCAGATCAGAAGGAATTATCATTACCCGTGATAAATAATGATATGGCATATTAAACAGCTCCCTACTCTTGATTGACTGTGGCGATTATATCATATAAGCGTCATCCCCATAGATAAGAGATCTAACGTCACCTATAACTATATCATATTTATATGAAATAATAAAGAAAAAGAGATA
>JAPOQT010000172.1 GCA_026710525.1 Pseudomonadota bacterium | reverse complement strand
GCGCCGAGCTTTATCGAGAGATTGGTGTTGGTTTTCAACAAGGGGGTCTGTTAGGGCGACTCTCTGTGGCTGAAAATCTTATGTTTGCCATGGAAAAGGTGAGGGGTTGGCATAAGGAAGAGCAAGCTGCTCGCGTTGACCGTTATCTCCATCGAGTGAACCTTTGGCATGCTAGGGGCCTTTATCCTCATCAGATCTCTGGTGGTATGAAACGGCGATTATCCATTGCTCGAGCCCTCTGTACTGAGCCAAAATTAATTCTTTTAGATAATCCGACGGCAGGACTTGATCCTATTAGTTCCCGACAGTTACTTAAAATGTTTGATTTTGTTATGGGTTTGGACCGGGAAACATCGGTGATATGCTTTACCTCTTATGTTGAAGTGGGCACTAGAATGGCTAATAGGTCTATTTTTCTCCATGAGAGCCGTTTTATCTTTGATGGGATTTGGCGTGATATTTTTGTTTTAGATCACAGTTTTGTGAAGGAGGTGTTTATGCTGAAGTTTTCAACATATCCTCCTGATATTCTAGCTAAACTTAACATTCCTATGGCAGCAATTCAGGAATATCAACAACAAGAAATGGTCAAGAAACCTTCCTAATCAGCTTAGGTTGTTTTATGAGTGGCTCTATTTTATCTTTATTAGCGGTCGTTCTGTTATTTGCCCCGTTTGTTTTTTACGTGGTTATGAAACAGTTTTTTGGGATGAAAGAAGGTATTATAGGTAGTTTTATAGCTACCGCGATTGCGTGTTTGGTTATTTATGTGCTCTTTGATGGTCTTGAGCAGAAGGTCTTGGTTGCTGTTGTACTGATTTTTGTTTTAGGTACCATCTCTCTTAAAACTGATGAGGATTATTATTTTAAACTAGAGCCAGCTCTCAAGAGTGCTTTTACCTCCCTTTTTCTTTTATGGTTTGTTCTCATTGGCGACCCTGTGACCAAAGATGTGTTATCAACCATGGCCGAGTCAGAAATAGCTATGAGCTCAGAAGCACAGCGGATGGCTATCCAAGGATTTGTCCAAGATCCTAAAAACCAAAGTATCTTTTGGTTTTTCGAGTTGTGGCTTATTTTTTTAGGACTGGCTTACGGCATATTTATGATGTTTGTGGCGCGAAAATGGTCTGATGTTCCTTGGTTGATAGCTAAATTATTGTATTTTCCTCTTGTTTTTATCCCTGCTTTTCTATTCACTATGATCATGATGATCGTTAGGACGTAGTTTAGGAGAAGCTGGTTTTAGATCTCACCATGACATTAAATCAGCCATCATCACCGTTTTTTCAAGCTACTGTGAGTGAGCATCACCATGGCAAGAGGTTGGATGTTTGGCTCACAGGTGAGTTAGGTGATTTTTCACGGAGTGAAATCTTAACTGCCATTGATCAGCAGCAGTTTTTTGTTGGTGTTAAAAAGGCTAAGCCTAGTACTCTGTTAAAAGCAGGAGATGTTGTTTGTGGTTTTGGCGATGGTTTTTGTCGCCACAGTGAGCGTGTCTGGGAGCCTGCTTACCTTCCTCTTGATATTCTCTATGAAGATCATGCTCTTCTGGTGGTTAATAAACCGAGTGGTGTGGTATCTCATCCTGGCATCGGTACCGTTGAGGTCACATTGATAGAAGGTGTGATGCACTACTTAGATATGGCTGTTAATCCAGTCGGAGCTAGTGAGCGTTATGGCCTTGTTCATCGACTCGACCGGGACACAACCGGTGCTTTGGTGATTGGGAAAACATCTGCGGCTTATCACTGGTTAAAACGGCTTTTAGAAGCGCGTAAGATACAGCGGAAATACGTAGCCATACTCGATGGTTGTCTGGCTGAAAACAGAGTCACATTTGGGAGTTATCTCACTAGGTCAGCTAAGGACCGTACTCGTTTTGAGTCGTTTGCTACTCCAGTTATCGAAGGTCGTTATCCGAAAGAGATCCCTAAAAAATACCGTTTTGCTCAAACAGAGTTTATCAGAGAAGTGAGTATAGCTGGTCGTTTTGATCTTTGTACCTTGAGATTAACGACCGGGAGAACCCATCAAATTCGGGTCCATGCCCAGTCTTTGGGGGTGCCGATTCTCGGTGATCAGACTTACTGTGCCCCCTCTAAGAGACGAAGAAAGTGGCAGAAGAAAACAGGTTCTCAGCTTGATGTGTGCTCATTTGCTCAGTTTTGTCAGGATATAGGTCAAGCTCAACTACCCTTAGAGCGTCAGTTACTACATAGTCGTGTCATTGGCTTCGTTCATCCTGATCAAGGCGGTTATCTCAAAGTGGTAGCACCACTACCCCATGATTTTAGGGCAGTGATAACCACTCTTAAGCCTTATTTAAGCTAAATATTTAAGCTAAATAGGCTTGGTTGTCTTAAGTAGTGATATTTAATTGGCGGATTTTGGCCTAAAGGAATTTTTCAGGCAAATCTTCTAAAGCACTCAAAAAAAGAGGTAATTATTTAGGTGTTTGATAGTTATACTTGATATAAGAGATCAGAAAATCTTTGAAATCACCGTGTTTTAACCGTTTGGATGTTAATTAAATACCCACCCAGGGTAGATTCTCGCGTAACAGGCTCTTTAAGATCCTCTCCCATCTTTATAGCCTCAGGGTGACCTAAAGCTAGCTAGCATTTATGAATTCTTTTTTTTTCTTTAAAGCTAATAAGAAGATAAGTTTCATTTGCTTCTATCATTTTATCTAAAATAGGGTTCGTGTGAGTTCAATGTTTTCAGTATTTTATAGCGCGAGTAGCAGGTGGTAGAAATCTTTAACACTATTGCTATTTAACGAATATTCTTCTGCTCAAACATAAGCTTGAAACATTTTGACCATAAATAAAATGGCTTTTTCAAAGGTAGATGAAATGACGGCCACTTAGATGTCAGCTACATTTGTCATTCACAGATTCTAAGGTAAGATTCATTTCTCGAGCCACTCCTTTTATTTCT
>JAPOQT010000171.1 GCA_026710525.1 Pseudomonadota bacterium | reverse complement strand
TAATATGTCTTGTGTATCCCGTTGTGATTGGATTATTGAAGCTGTGGTTGAAAACTTGGCCATCAAAAAAGATATTCATGCCAAAATTCAAACATTTAAAAAGTCTGCTAACGTACCAGTTACCACCAATACGTCAGGCATTTTGCTCAAAAATATCGCCCAAGATTTTAATGATGAATATTGTCAGTCTTTTATGGGGGTTCACTTTTTTAACCCTCCTCGCTATATGCAACTGCTTGAAATGATCCCTCACCCTAAGACAAACCTCACTCTCCTCACTCAGTTGAGTGATTGGTGTGAACAACGTCTCGGTAAAACCGTGGTTCAAGCTTCAGACACCATTAATTTTATTGCTAATCGTATTGGTGTGTTTTCTCTTTGCTCGGTGGCGCATCATGCTACTGAGCTAGGATTAAATCCTGAAACAGTGGATAGTCTTACGGGTAAGCTGATGGGAAGACCAGCTTCTGCTACCTATAGGACGATGGATGTGGTTGGCCTTGATACATCAAATTATGTGGCTGAAAATGTTTTAAAACAGGTGGAAGATGATCCTTATCGTGAAATGTTTAATCTTCCTCCTTGGATAAAAAACCTCATTGAAAAGGGCATGTTAGGGCAAAAAAGCAACTTCCGCGGTATTTATGAAAAAACGAAAGATGACAGAGGTAAAACACGGATACGCTCCTATGATTACGTCAGCGAATCGTACACCGATCAAGAAGTCACTGGGTTCCCCTGGTTAAAAGAAGTGAGCACCATAAAAAATCCTTTTGATCGACTGAACTTTTTAGTGAACCAGTCAGACAAGGGTGCTCAGCTTATTTGGCATACCTTGTGTGACTTGTTTTCCTATTCAGCACTATTACTTGATGAGATTGCCCATTCTGAACCCTATAAACTTGATCAAGCGATGAAACTTGGCTTTAACTGGGAGCTTGGTGTTTTTGAAACTTGGCAGGGTATGGGTTTTCATGCTGTGACACAAAAAATGATTGACCAGGGAGTTCAGCTGCCAGAGTGGCTAAAATCAAAGGTAAATGATCCCAGCTTTTGTTTTTTTCATCCGGCGCCATCCTCTGATGAGTGGTTACTTAGCGATTTGGATAATGAAGGCAAAACTAAAAAAATGCAGTGGCATCCAAAATCCCAAACAATGAAAGAAGTTGTTACGCCACCATACTATGTACCTCTACTAAAAAAATATCAGCCGGAAAAAGATCCGCGCACTGTTAAGGGTAATGACGGGGCGAGTCTCCTTGACCTTGGTCATGGTGCTTACCTACTCAATTTTCATACCAAAATGAATGCGATTAATGTGCCGATTTTATCGATGATCGACAGTACTATGTCTTTGGCGAAGGCACAGGCTAAGGCAGTGGTGATTGCTAACCAGGGTCGAGCTTTTTCTGCAGGTGCTGATTTAAAGATGATCCTTGGGTTAATTAACGAGGAGAAATTTTTGGATCTTGAGGCCATTCTTAATCGGTTCCAGGAATCTATGCAATTACTTAAATTCTCTCATCTTCCTGTGGTGGCAGCTCCCCATGGCTTAACATTAGGTGGTGGTTGTGAGGTAACTCTTCATGCAGACCACTGTCATCTTGCTGGTGAGACTTATGCTGGTTTGGTTGAAGCGGGAGTTGGTTTGATACCTGCAGCTGGTGGTTCAAAAGAGCTAGCGCTGCGTTGTTATCGCTTGGCTGCTGAGTATGATACCGATCCGATGATCTTTTTAGATAAAGTGTTTAAAATGGTGGCTATGGCGAAGGTGTCATCTTCAGCCTATGATGCTATTCATATGGGCTTGTATGATAAAGCATGCACCTCGGTGACTTTCTCTCGAAGCCATCAAATTAGCGAAGCAAAATCGATTGCCTTGATGAAATATCGGATGGGTTACCAGCCGCCATCATATGCCAACAAGATCAAGGTGGTGGGAGAGCCAGGTTTTGAAACGTTTCGTATGATGCTATACAACATGGAACAAGGTAAAATGATTTCATCTCATGATGCTCTTGTCGCCGAAAAACTAGCCTTTGTCTTGTCCGGTGGTGACCTCCCAAGGGGAACCGAAGTTGATGAAATGTGGTTCTTAGATCTTGAGCGCCAGGCATTTGTTGATTTATGTCGTGAAGAGAAAACTAAGGAGCGCATAGAGTATATGCTTAAAAATGGTAAACCCTTAAGAAATTAACTAGGAGTTCATGATCATGTTGCCAAAATTAGGTTACACAAAAGACGTATTTATTGTTAGTGCTTACCGGAGTGCTGTCGGAAAATCATATCGAGGTAGCCTTGCTCATAAAAGACCTGACGAACTTTTTGCTGATTTGATGCGAGGGATGGTCGCCAAACTCAAGCAGTCGTCTGCCCAGTTTGATCCTGCAACCATTGAAGATGTGATCCTCGGGTGTGCTATGCCAGAAGCTGAGCAAGGGATGAATATGGCTCGAGTGTCAGGGTTGCTTTCAGGTCTTCCTGTGAATGTGCCTGGGATGACGATTAATCGTTTTTGTTCTTCTGGTCTTCAGAGTATCGCCTTAGCAGCTGATCGTATTGCCGCAGGTAGTGGTCATTGTTTTATGGCAGGTGGTGTGGAGTCAATGACCATGGTGCCTATGATGGGTCATAAACCAGTTGGCTCAGCGAAAATCTACTCTGACTATCCGAGTATTTATCTCAATATGGGACTCACAGCAGAAAAAGTGGCAAGTCAATATGCTGTGTCTCGGGAAGAACAGGATGAATTTTCTTATTTATCTCATCAAAAAGCTTTAAAGGCCCAAGCAAACGATTATTTTAACGCAGAGATTCTCCCTGTTTCTGTGCGGATTAAGGTGCGGGTAAAGCACCCAGAGGGAATGGATACAACGGAAGTCAGAGAGGGTGAGTTTTGCCATGATGAAGGACCGAGAAAAGACACGAGTTTAGCTAAACTCGCTAGGCTCAAGCCCGTGTTTATGCGTGGTGGCACAGTGACTGCCGGCACCTCTTCCCAAGTATCTGATGGTGCGGCGGTGTGTTTTGTATGCTCAAAAGAATATGTCACCAAGTACAATCTCACTCCTGTCGCGAGGATGATGAGTTATAGTGTGGCGGGAGTAGAGCCTGAAATTATGGGGATAGGGCCGGTTAAAGCGCTGCCCGAAGCACTTACTATGGCAGGGTTAAAATTAGATGATCTTGACCATATTGAGCTCAATGAAGCCTTTGCTGCTCAGTCTCTCGCTGTTATTAAATCTCTTAATCTTGATCCAGCAAAAATCAATCCTAGTGGTGGCGCGATTGCTTTAGGTCATCCTCTAGGAGCTACTGGCGCCAAGCTAGTAGCCACCTTGCTTCATAGCTTAACTCGTAAGCAAGAAAAATACGGTGTCGTCACCATGTGTATTGGCACTGGTATGGGAGCAGCAGGGGTTTTTGAGCTGCTGTGATTAACGACCAGGTTAAATTGGTTCAGATTAAAAACACATCGTAATACTTGTTGATAAGGATCAAAAATGCTGTTATGATGCCTGCGATGTTTTCGTAGTGACGAAGTTTTGTCGTAATGATTTTCATAAATTTAATATATCGTTGAGGAGTCTAGTTTTATGAGTTTATTAATAAGATGTCAGTATGTGCTATCTGGGATTTTTTGTTTGTTTTGTTTCGCTTTAGCAACACCTCTCCAAGCAGCAGGAGATGATAAAAAAAGCGATAAGACCATGACCCAAAAAGAAGTGGCTTCAGATAAAAAGGTGTCTGAGATGAGCGAGGAAAAAGCTCAGGACAAGGAAGGAGCTTCTGAGGCAGTTAATGACAGTAAGATGTGTGCCCAAACGGTTACTGCTGATGATATGATGAAGCTTAGTACCAAAAATTTAACCGTACAAGCGTCTTGTCAAACATTTAAGCTTACCCTCAAGCATACTGGTAAAATGGCTGCTACTCAGATGGGTCATAATCTTGTGATTACTGAAAGTGCCAAAATGAGTGAAGTTGTGAAGGCAGGGCTCAAAGCAGGACCTACGAAGGGATATATTCCTGATTCACCCGATGTTCTGGTAAGTACTAAGCTCCTCGGTGGTGGCGAAGAAACAACCGTGGAGTTTTCTCCTGAAGTGCTAGCTAATAAAAAAGATCTTGTCTTCTTCTGTTTATTTCCAGGACATTTTTCTATGATGAAAGGTCAGGTCACAGTTGAGGGGAAGGCTGAAAAGAAATCTTCTTAATAGTAAGTTGGTTGGCTCCTATATTGCTTAGTTTTGATTCAGCACAACTCGTAAGCCTGTCTTTTTAGATCATAGCAATGTGGGACGTACGTGGTAAGGAAGAGTTGGTAGCCCTGATGAAAGTCATGATATCGGGTAACCATCGACCTATGAACTATCTGTGGCTGGTCTTCATGGCTAGGGCGATCAAAGATTCCTGACCATACAGGAGAGATATGTCCAAGAAAGTGACAAAGATTAAGTGCAGAAAACATCCATTATCATCATTTTCTAGCGAAAAATTTGGGTAGATTCGAAAGTGCCATAGTTCTCTTTTTTACCATTTCTTCTGAACAATGGTTAGGTACCCTGATCTACCTCAAATACAGTAAATTTTTCTTCACTTAACCAGTTCGTTATACCATTGCTTGATTTCTACTCTATCTCGTGCTTTGATTTTGTCATAAACATCGTGGCTAGAGCATGATCAATATCACCACAGATGGTGTTATGCTTGGGATCTAAACTAATATCTGTCAGATTATTGAGTCCTGAAAACAGACATATTTTTAGAAAACATGGCGCTGCTTGTGACTAAAGATAAAGCGAATAAAAAATAATTTTACCCCCCCCCTCCCTCGTCTTTGTTTTAATTCCAACCTAAAGCCTTGTAATCAAAAAGGTTTTTCTCTCACAGAACTCATGATTGCCGTGGGTATTATCTCTGGTATGTCAGTGATTGCTGTTCCTTCCTATGACAAGTATAAAGTGAGAGCCACCCAAGCAGAGGATGATGGTACTGCTAGTGAAGCTAAATGTACTGATGGGCCTATTAAGGGAGAAGATACTTTAGTAGATAAGCTTGCGATAAAAATATCTCCAAGTGTGAAGTATTTTTATGGTAATGGTAATGGTTTATCTGGAGATGCTAGCAAGCAAAGAGAGATAGGTGGTCCTGGGACTTCTGAAACAACTGATAACGCTACAAGATTCAAGATCATCGCTACCGCTAAAAGAATAGATCAGCTGGTTGCTCTAATGCATTTGTAGACACATGGTGTCTTGATTCTTCTGGTTTTATTGGCAATAACAGCGGCGAGCGTAACAGCAGCGTCTACGGCTTCTTGTGTTGTAGGGGGCGTGGCAGACAGTGGCTGTAGCTAGCAAGTGTCACAGTTGGCTTGAAACGTTTTCGTGTATGTTAATTACCCTCTGCGGAGGGTGGCTAACATCATGATGGGGCCACTATGTTGATACTATTTCTGACTAGAGGGCGCATCATCGATATTTATTCCCACTATCACTCGTAAAGTCAGTACAGTTACTAAAGTTTGTTGATAAGCCCGTGGTATCAAGAGACCACTGTGATTAAAAAAAGTCAAGCATATAGTCTTTTTATCTTCCCTATTTACAGCCTATGCTTTTGGTAGGGAATGGTGAAACCCTAATTAAGAGCATTGGGTTATTCACAAGTATGGCAGTGCAGCAAAAAACTAAGTCGCAGTGCCATCGGCGAGCTTTTCATGAGCTATGTCCACAACGTTCCGATCTTCTTTGCTAAATGCGAGTCCTAG
>JAPOQT010000170.1 GCA_026710525.1 Pseudomonadota bacterium | reverse complement strand
CAGAGCGGGCCTTCTGAAAAACAAACCTCCGAAAAGAGAGAGTTAACCCGAAAGAGAACTTAACCGGTGATAACCGGTCGAACTTTCGTTGGTGAAAACCGGACACTTCAAACTGATGAAATGAGGACATTTCTAACTGGCGTTAACAGCTTAAAAGCCTCGCAGAGTTAAATAGCATTGTTGCTCAGTTTTAATGATGGTGATTGACAAACCTGGGGTAGGGCTTTTCGTTGGGCGAAAGTCGAGTAAAAATTGTCAATTTCTCATTTCTTCAACGATAGATTTGAGACAAGCTATCAAACAGGATTTGGTGGTTTCGAGACGCGAGGACATATTGAAGGTATATATTTTTTTATATAACCGGATATAGGGGCTCGCTGTCTTATTTTTAAGCCCTGCGGGCTGCTGAGGGTCGTTTCGCTTTGCTCCACTTGTTGTTTTAATGTTGATTTCTTGAAGGGCTTAAAAAGAAGATGGCGAGAACAAAAAAGGAGCTTCAAACATTGAAGCGACATCATTATTTATAGAATAAACACATACCTTATGTGTTTATTAGAAAAAATGTTGCGATTCTAGCTTTTCGCTTGAAGCTACTCTAAAGCCATTGGCCTGTATGATTTCTAGTTGATCAATACTGTATTTTTAAATACTCGCCTATTTTCTTTCAGCAACTTACTTTCCTTAGCCATTTTGTAGGAGGCATACCAATCCATAAGACTATAAACAACAGAGTTAGAACGATAGATGTTATGGCTAAAATCCTCATTATTATCTACATCATCCAAAATAGTTAATAGCTGGGGGGTGCTTAGGTATGAAACACAGTGAAATGGTGAGTGTTTATACTTCTCATCTTTTTTCATAAGTTCTGCTTGCATCAATGCGAACTCATCTAGCTCCTTATTAATTTTATCGGCAATATCATCAGCTGCATTGTCGGATACATTTATTCTAATGTTGTAAAGGCCATGCAAGAGGCTGCTTTTTATATTATCACTTTGTAGCGAAGCCATATCTTCCAAAGATATTACCAATTTGAAAACATCGCGACCGGCAAGCTCTACTATTTCCCCACTGCTAGAGCAAATCAACTTACCCTCAGTAAGTAAAATCAATTCCGCAACAGTTAATTGATTTATAGATTTCAAAAAGCTCAATGCTGTATCACGGAGCAAGTGCAGACTACTTCCTGACTGAGATTCTTTTGTTAACCCCTTCTTTTTAACTTCAACAAGATAGACATACTCATCGCACTCAATGACAAAATCACACTCTCCCTGATCTCGCCTAGTATTTGATATTTCTCTCACATAGTCTGGAACGGAATACTTGAAGCTATGATGGTAATCAATACTTGATCCGTCGAAATTCTCCTTAACAAAATCCTCCAGAGCAAACCCTAGCTTCTGTTCTATTTTTGGATCAAATTTATCAGCTATATTTAACAAAGCTCGATATTTTGCCATATTGTAAGTAGCCACATTGGCAACAACATATCCCGTCCTGGATTTAATTAAAGGAACCTCTCTAATATTTGATTTTTGCGCATCAAAAGGGGAGACATATCCTTTATTTATTTCAGCAGCAGGCCTAGATAATGAATTAATAATTCCAACAAGATTATCGCGGGTATCTATTCCCACACATAGGTCAAGTATTTCTCTTTCCGTTATCTCACCTGCTATCGCCCCTTGTTGGAATACCCAGTCTTCTATTTTTTCCAAAACCTTCGATGCTTTTAATGTTTCGGATAGACATTGCTCACTATTATTCTTAACAAGCTCAAATATTCTCGGAAACATCTTTCCGCTATGAACGGGAGATAGCTGAGGAATGTAATACACCTCCGGATATAAAACCCATTCACTCAGCCTCTGAAGAATATTTTCCGAATCAACATACATATTTGCATAAGGAGACATCTTGTCTAAGCCAAGTATTGTTGCAAGATGAGTGGATAGATATTGAACTTCTTCGAGAAGCTTATATTGTTCTTTAGCTTTCAACTTCTTTGACGAATCTAAGTTCTTGCAAAACAGGTTAAAAACATAGCCATGCGGAGGCATTGGCTTCTGAGCAGTTGGCATTGGAGATCTATTTCTGTAGAAAAAGAACCTCTGATCAACCACTGAATAATGCTTATACATGGCCGACATAAAGATAAAGAATCCATTTCTACCTAACCGCTTTACTCGATACTCAATTGCAGTAAAAAGCCTGACCATCTCAGCATCATTTGGATTTATATGTCCATCAACAGACTCAATGCTAAAACCTTTGTCTTTAAGATAAGCAAGAGAACTGGCAATAAACTCATACTCACTAGGAAGCCCGTGATCAGTCTTCATTTTTCTGTGAGTGTAGTATAATAGAGCAAGTTGAATCGCCTTGATCCAACGAGACTTATTATCAAACTCAAAAACCTTCCCTTTTACTGCATCCCTTATCGCCTGAAAAACTCTTAGCGACTCGTTAATCTCTTCTGATAGTTTTCTACTCAGCTTTTCTTCGATTACAAGCTGAAGCCTAGTGTGGTGAGAATCTATGCCCATCCCTGAAGGATCATGAAGAGTCTTTTCAATTTCATCATATGTGGTTTTATAGTCTGAAACATCTCCACACAGATCAGCCTTTAACTCTTCCTCATTGAAGCAGGACTTTGCTTCGATAAATAACTGATAGTATTCCCCTGTAAATCCTTTCACTAATCTTCTCCAACCTGTTCAGCAACTTCCTTTGCGTCTACTAAATTAACCGTCTTTAAAAACCTTAATAGCAAAAAATCATCCGGAGCTATGAACTCCATATCCCCATTTTCGTCGGGGTATAGCTGCGCAACCCTCTCATTTCCAAATGCATTTATTGATAGAGGATTTTTGGCATATGGGTTATGAAAAATATAAAGGCCATCAAAAATGCTCTCCTTATAATCGCTTTTTTTACTGACCCTAACTTCTGGATGAAGACTATCTTCACTTGGGTGAAATGTTGTGTAAACCGACCGCGCATCCTTGTTATCTGCTAAAGCTCTTATTTTCCCCCAAGTCGCTAATGAGCTATAAATTACCGCACTAACATCTCGATATTTTTCTGTAGCAAAATATCCAAGAGGTATTGTTGTTTTCTCATTTTTCACAACACCATCAACTGGATATGACACTACATTCTCTGCACCGGATTCTATAGTTGCCTCTTCATCAAAATATATTCCATACAGGGCAGCCATTATTGGCCGATGGGCAGACAGATGCGAAAATGGCCTATCAAATGACGCAATAGCTATTACAAAAGGCTTATCTGCCACATGATCCATTTTAGAGTAGCTTTTTTCATATTTTAAAAACTTGCTAGAAAAGCTATTGCAAAGCCTCAGAGCGGCCTCTTGATTAAATACCCCTAAGTCATCAGGAATATCATCTGAAGAGTGTCCTACAGGAGGAGGAGTATTTACTGCTGGTGCAGATATCGTTGCCTCTATGGAAATCTCATCATCCAGAGTCGCAAGAAAATCTGGAGCCGAGTGAGAAAAATCCACAAACCCGCCTTGCTCTTTTAAAATCTGATGTATATAAAGCTCCCACATAGATGACTCGAATGTGGTTTGAAATTCATACACAAACTTTCCATCTCTATCCTCAAAACCTGTCGCCCATTCTTTTAGAACCTCTCTCTCCGGCGCATATTTATCTTCCAACATCATCTTGAATATCGGATCTTGCTTGCTACTCTCAGCAACGGGTGTAAATAAGTCTAGTGATGAAACTTGCTCATTAATATTAATATCGTGATGCCGCTTTACCGGCCTTCTACTTCGGGCTCTTTTAACATCCCTTCGAGCTTTAACATTCTTGATTTTTCTCTTGATTAACCTTGCTCTTACCTGGCTCATTATAACTGTGCCTCATCCATAAAATTCACACCTCATGGGACAAGTCCCACAGCTCCATTGCCTGTAAAATATTGACAAGCTTTAAATCTGCTCGCCCCTCTTCATTGGCTTGTTTTAGCTCTTTCATGAATTCAGTGATTTTCCTGAATGATTTGGTGAAGTTTCCCTGACCATACGAGAATGTATGGCTATCACCATCTTTGTAAATCACCCAGCCACGATTGTATTCAGTGCTTAATACAATACCAGCCACGATTGATTTAATATGAGCTTTTGCACTTTCTCGATCAGCTTCAACGGTCAAGTCATACTCACGGCTTTCTACTGGCTTAAAATCAATGATTTGCCTTTCTAAAAGCTCTCGCTCTCGCTTCTTTTCGTTGATAGATTTTTTCAGTTTTGAAGACACTTGGAGAAATATTGTTGGACCATATTCCTCACTCGTTTCAAACTCATTTTCTAGTGCTTCCAGCTTTTTATTGATTTTAATTATTTCACTATCAATCGTGCTTACTTTTTCTTTTGTTTTATCCAATGCTCGCTGTGCTTTTGGCGATATTTCACGATTATCAAATAGCCTGATTTGTCTTATCAGTTCTTTTTCAAAATTTTCGTAATTTACAGAAATCGATGGGCAGCCGTTTTTGTTCTTGAACCGGCGAGACGAACACTTCAACAATGAATACTTCTTCAATCCACCTTTCAGCATTTTCTCATCATTTTCAAAATGAAATCGCTTGAAGCAATCAGCACAGTAGATCAGCGATGTAAAAATGTTGCGAGTTGATTTTCTGCCCCTTTCCATAGTCGTTCGAGCCTTGGCTTTCCTAGCTTCAACTCTATTCCACAAATCGAGCGAAATTATTTGAGGGTAATAACCTTCAATCGTTTCAATGCCTGTTTCCTCATGAACTTCAATGCCGTCAATTTCTCGCTTTTCCCAAGTCTTCACATCTAAACGACCGAGGACGGCTGTTTGTCTAAACATATGAGAGATATTTGCACCAGTCCAAACACCTGTATCAGTCTTGCTTTGCTGCCTCTTTCGGCCAAACTTTTCAACGCCGTGGTCGTTTAGCTTCTTAGCAATTTCACCTGTTGATAGTCCATTGTCATAATCATTGAAGCACTGCTGGACAATGGCTTCTTTGCCGTTCAGATCAAAAATCGTTTCAGTGCTTCCAGCCTTGATATTTTTATAATCACTTTTCAATTCCAGCCAAGCTGAAATCATCGAAGAATATTTAATTTTTTCACCAGCTTTGAGTCTTTTGACTTTGCCCACAAATGCCTGGGCCACTCGCTCACCTTTCTTGTGAGACTCTTTGAAAGCCTGCTCCATCAATAGAATTGAATGGATAATATCGACAATATTGTTTAACGAAGCTTTGGTATAAATCTTATTGTCAATGAGGGTGATGATATTTACATTCTTTTCAAGAATGGACTGGAAGAGGTTTGAAGCTTTTGAAACCGATTGGCGAGATAGTCTGTCCAGTTGCTCAACTACCAAGTAGGCTGATCCATCAGTGGGTATATACCCTTGGTCTATGGCCTCCAAAAACCGCCCCATAGCCCCGCCTTCGGCCAAATGCTTGCAAGGTATGCCGACTTGCCTAAATCCTCTAATTTGAGCTGATTATCGACTGTATAGCCTTTTAAAACGGCATACTCGTTGATTTTCTCTGTCTGTCTGCGAAGACTGTCGCCTTTGGCTTGTGTATCTTTGGAAAAACGGACATAAGGATAGATAACCTTACTTTTTGAACTGCTATTCATCGACAAGCCTTAGAACATCCCAGATTTAATATAATAGAACATTTTCCGTAATATAGTTAATTTATCACCAGCAAGCGCGCACCTGCCGCTGCCAGTTCTTCCACCATTTTTATGGGGTAGCGACGCGACACAAGAATATGGAAGACGGTCGCAGTCAGCGCGCTCCCTGCCAGCACAGGACGGCCATACCAGCGCACACCAAAGACAGGATTCGCATCAACAGCCGAATGCGCCAGAAGTCGTACAACTACATCAAGGAAACCGCAACAGACAGCTTTGTGCAGCGGGGAACTGCGCCCGCTGCCATCGGCTGTTGGCAGGTTGGGATCAAGACAGGGGCTGCGCAACAACGCCTCCAGCTTGCCCAGCCGGTTTTGTATCAGTGGATCCATGCACCTGCCCAGAGGCGTGCTCCCTGCCCTGCTGCCGGTATTGGGATCAGCACCCGCT